>CAZKGY010000381.1:0-1502 GCA_964552305.1 uncultured Comamonadaceae bacterium | reverse complement strand
CCAACACCTTACTTCATGAAACATTTTCTCATCCTTGCTGCCTTTTGCAGCGCATTTTTTGCCCCGTCGTTGTGCGAGGCCCAAACATTCACCCCCACCAAGCGGGTCATGATTGAAGACCACACCATCGGTCAGGCATGGTTTGGTTGGTGGAGCCCACGTGGCATCGTGTACCTCGAAGATTTCATGCTCAACCCTGAAAACTCGGGCTACGAAGTCGCGTGCATCCACGGCAACGAGGGCGCCAACCAGTTTGGCTTCAACAACTTCGACGCCATGTACCTTCCGGAGTACAGCGACGCCGCGGTGAACACGCCACTCGTCAGCGGGTGGCCTCACTTCGTGTTGGACCGCAAAGACGGCGCGAGCTACGAAACGGAAGAAATCCTCCCGACCAAGTTTGACTTGGTGTCTGAAGACTTCGGCTACGCCAATTTGACGATCGAGCCCTTGTTCGATCCCACGTTGCGCAACCTCACTGTAACGGTCAGCGCCCACTTCGCGGTGGATGCCCAGTACTTCCGCATGGCTGTGGTGCTGACCGAGGACAGCGTGCACCAACCCGGCGTCAACGGATACGGACAGACCAACGCCTACAACTTCTACAACGGCGACGCGTCTGACGTCCCCATGGCCTCTTCCTCTGTGGTATTCAACGCACACGGCCCTGTTGTGTCTTCGGAATTCATGCATCACCGCCACGTGGCTCGTGCCATCATCCCCAACTACGAAGGCGATTTGGAAAGTCTCCCCGCCCAAGTGGAGGCTGATGGCCAGTACGACTACACCTTCCCCGCCCAATTCATTTCTGAGGATTACGACGAATCCAAGATGCGGGCCATCGTGCTCTTGATTGATGGCGCCTCGGGCGAAATCGTGAACTGCTTGGGCGCCAACTTCAACGAACTCCAATCGTCGTCGGTTGGGGCTCCTGCGTTGGCCAGCCATTCCTCGAAGCTGTTTCCCAATCCAACCTCGCAATCAACGACGTTGGAGTTTGACAGCCCCGTTGCCCACATGGCATCACTGACCATCGTGGACGCCTTGGGACGCGTGGTGGAAACGAAGGCCCTTGCAGTCAACCAAGGACACAACCTCACCGTGGTGGACGCCTCTGCGATGGAGACTGGCACGTACGTGGTTCAAATTCACGTGGATGGCCAAGTGATGGTGAACGAAAAGCTCTTCGTCAGCGCGCGATGAACCATCTCCAGGTTTGAGCAGGCCCATGGGCTTCGAAAAAGGCCTCCCTCGCGGGGGCCTTTTTTTGTGGAACTTCTTTCCGCTGATTTTGTTGTGAGGGCATGAATCAATGGTTCCCACCCCCTATGAACGCGCTTGTTTTGTTGGGAGGACTGATGGCAGCGGCCGGTTTGCTTTGGTCGTGTGCACCTTCCCTTCCCACGGTCCCCTCGTCAGACCTTGAGACCATTCAGTTCGGTTCCGAGATGAACAACCCTTGGCGTCCGCTCAACGACGGGGTCATGGGCGGACTGTCGGAA
>CAZKGY010000380.1:0-1507 GCA_964552305.1 uncultured Comamonadaceae bacterium | reverse complement strand
TGAGACAATTGTCGTTTGGATGCGGTACCTTGAAACCATGAAGCACAGCATTGCCTGGGGTGTCGCGACCTTGTTGACGTCTGCGACAATGGCCCAATCCACGGTCACGTTTCACGCGGACATCGCGCCCATTGTCTACGCCCAGTGCACCGAATGCCACCGAGCAGGGGAAATTGGCCCCATGCCGTTCACCACGTACGCAGAGGTTGCGGAATACGGGGGATTCATTGAGTACGTGACGCAGACGAATTACATGCCCCCGTGGACACCGGATCACGAATACAGGTCTCTGCGAGGCGAACGCTTTCTGACGGCAGAAGAAAAGCAGCTAATCAGCGACTGGGTCGATCAGGGCATGCCTGAAGGGAATCCTGCCGACAACCCTGGGTTGCCCAACTTTCCGGAGGGCAGCCAAATCGGCGAGCCCGATCTTGTGCTGAGCATGCCTGAGCCTTTCTTGCATGAAGGCAACATGACGGATCAGTATCAAGTGTTCGTCATTCCCACAGGATTCACGGAGCCCACGGAAATCGCGGCGGTCGAAGTGCGCCCGGGGAACGCCACCGTCGACCATCACGCCCTGATTGGCTACACCGACAACCCCTCGGTCATCGCCCAAGCGCAGGCTTTGGACGCGGCAGACCCCAACCCCGGGTACGAGAGTTTCGGGGATTATGGCGTGGATGTATCCCAGTTCCTCTTTGGCGGTTGGGTGCCCGGCACGCCGCCCCTTGAATTCCCCCCAACCATCGGCCACGTGGCCCAGCCGGGAAGCCACCTGCTTCTTCAGATGCACTATGGACCCTCCGCTGTGGACGCCATGGATCAGACCGAAATCAACGTCTTTTTCTCGGAGGCCCCAATCCAGAGAGAAGTGGAAACCTTCATCATGAATCCGGCCCACCTTGATGGGGGGTGGGGTTCGTTTGTCATCCCGCCGAACCAAGTGACCACCTTCCACGGATCGATGGCGATTCCTCAGGACATGAGCCTGATTAGTGTGACCCCGCATTGCCACTTGTTGGGGCAGTCCTGGGAGGTGTTTGCCAGAAGCCCGGATGCGCAAGACACCATTCCCCTGATTGCCATCCCCGAATGGGATTTCAACTGGCAAGGCCTGTTTACCTATCCGCAGATGATTCATTTGCCTGCCGGCTACGTGGTCGAGGCCTACTGTTCCTACGACAACACGAGCGACAATCCGTTCAACCCAAGCGACCCGCCCGAGTGGATGACTTGGGGAGACTTCACCACGGAAGAAATGTTTGTGCTGTTCCTCCAAGGGGTGCCCTACGAGGAAGGAGACGAGGACATTTCAATGTCCGTTCCCAACGAACACACCGTCGTCGTGTACCGAGACAACAACCTGTTCCCAGCATGGCCCAATCCTGCAGCCCATTCTGAGGTTACCATTGGATTCCACCTCGCCGAGGCGGGGAAGGCGTCGTTGGCGCTGTACGACATGCAAGGCAGGTTGGTCAAACAATGGCTCAACGACGAGGGGCTT
>CAZKGY010000379.1:0-1523 GCA_964552305.1 uncultured Comamonadaceae bacterium | reverse complement strand
ACGCGAGGTGTTCCGTGGCGTGTGGAAGCATGCCTGGTTGTGGGCTTGGCTCACCTTGTTGCCAGGCATGGTGGGTGCAAGCGATTGGGCCGAGGGACTCAGCGATGAAGCGACGGTCTCCGTCTTGACAGCAAGCCCAGGCCGCGAGCTGTATGCGTCGTTTGGCCACACCGCCTTCCGCGTGCAAGACCCCGTGACGGACACGGACGTCGTCTTCAACTACGGGACCTTTCGGGTGGATGACGGCTTTTACGTCCGGTTCGTGCAAGGCCAAATGACTTACCGCCTCGGCACGAGCACCTTTGGGCGGTTCCAACACGCGTACCTCCGCGACGGGCGAGCCATGCTGGAGCAGACGCTCCAGTTGACGCCTGACGAGGTGCGGGAGGTGGCGGCGTTTTTGGAGGTCAACGCCAGGCCAGAAAACGCCCAGTATTCCTATTCCTTTTTTCGCGACAACTGTTCCACCAAGGTGGTTGACGTCATGAAGGTCTGCTTTGGCGACCGGTTTGAAGCCGGGTGCGAAGCGACTGACTTGAGTTATCACGATGCCTTGCGTCCCTACACCCGTGGTTTGCCCTGGGCTTCTTGGGGCATTGAGTTGATTTTGGGGTGGGACGCGGAGGCCACCATGCCGCCGTGCGGCCACGCCTTTTTGCCGGATCAAATGGCCCATCAACTCACCTTGATGACCCTTGATGGGGCGCCTTTGGCCAACGCGCCCACGGAGCTTTTTCCTGTGGAAGGACGCTGGCACGCGGGGCTGGCGGAGGACGACCCAGGGCGCAAGGCACCTGCCCGCACGACGTGGGGACTGGCCTTGATGATGCTCGTCCTTGCTTGGGGAAAGCGGCAAGGTTGGACGCGTCTTGCAAGATGGGCTGGGGGAGCGGTGGGTGCGCTGGGTTCGTTGGTGGCTTTGCTGTTTGTGGCGATGCAGGGCTTCACGGACCATTCCGACACGTGGTGGAACGCCGACTTCGTGTGGGCGTCGTTGGGGTTTTGGGCAGTGGCTGGGGGTGCCGGGTTGGCCGTGCAAGGACCTCGTGCGCGGATGGTTTTGTGTGCTTGGACCGCGTTGGCATGGGTGACGCTGGCGATGGCGGGGGGATTGGAGGTTTGGGCCACGACGGGTGCCGCCGCTGCAATGACGATGGCGGCGTGGATGCCACACGTGCCTGCATCCCGTTGACAACCGCAACGGGCTGTTGGAAAACCTTGGGAGCTAGGGTGATGCCGTGAAAAGTGGAAGGCGGTATTTTGCAGGAAACAATCAACCAATGTCATTGACAAGCTTTCGTTGGGCGACTGCGGCGATCGTCATTCTTGCGTGGGCCGGGTGCCAAAACCCGGTGTCGTGGGAAAACGACGTGCACATCCCCATTTTGGATGACCGAATCGATTGGGGAGACTTGATTCCCGATTCGTTGGTGGAACCAGGCGTGGAAGGAGGGCCTGCCCACTTTGTGCTGATCGACACCCTGGACGGTTGGAACATCGAAGAGATCGTGGAATTGCCGGAC
>CAZKGY010000378.1:0-1529 GCA_964552305.1 uncultured Comamonadaceae bacterium | reverse complement strand
CGAAGGCGTGCCATGGGATGATTTCCGAGTAGACGTTCAACTCACGGACGCGACGCGCGATGAGCTGGGTGTACTGCGACCCAAAGTCCAGGATGAGAATCCGTTCTTGCATGCGGGCAAAGGTATTGCGACCTCTCACCCTGACGGGCTTGCCGAAGGCGCTACTTTTGCACGAGAATTCACGATTTGCAAGCGCCATGCCTGAGCACACCCTCTACCCCCACTTGTCCCAACGACGCGTCGTCCTGGCCAGCCAGTCCCCGCGCCGCAGGCAATTGATGGAAATGCTGGGGCTGCAGGTGGAATGCATGGCGCGCGACGTGGACGAGTCTTGGCCTGCCGACATCGAAGGCGTGGAAGTTGCCGCCTTTGTTGCCAGGGCGAAGGCCGAGGGCTACAAGGACGTGCTGCAAGGCGACGACGTCTTGGTGACCGGCGACACCGTGGTGGTGTTGCACGGCAAGGTCCTCGAAAAGCCCGTGGACGAGGTGGACGCCAAACGCATGCTCCGGATGCTCAGTGGCCAAACACACACCGTGGCCTCGGCCGTGGCGGTCACCACCCTCCAAGGCGGCACGCAGGTGGCCCTCGACTTGTGCGACGTCACCCTTCGTTCGTTGCCGGACGCCTTCCTCGACACGTACATCACCACGGGCTCTCCCATGGACAAGGCCGGGGCCTACGGGGTCCAAGATTTGATCGGCTTGGTGGGCGTCGAATCCATGAAGGGTTCGTTTTACACGGTCATGGGCATGCCCACCCACCGCTTGCACGACCTGCTTCTAGCACTCTGAAAACGAGTAGTTTGAGTCACGAGTGGACGGATTTCTGGCACAGAATCCATCCAAGCTGCAAACAAAAGTGAAAAACGAGTGAACAATCGTCCTTGAGGGTGGTTGTAGCTGTGTTCACAGGACACATTTCTATGTTCTCATCAAAACTTAAGTTATGATTACAAACATCCTCACGACGGTTCAGGCCATGGCCTCGGACGACTACGTCGGCTTCACATTCTTCGTGGGCTGCATGGCCATGATGGCTGCGTCTGCGTTCTTCTTCCTTTCCATGGGCTCCGTGGAAGGCAAGTGGAAAACCTCACTTCTCGTGAGCGGCTTGATCACTTTCATCGCTGCCGTTCACTACTTCTACATGCGCGACTACTGGGCAGTCGTGGGTGAGTCCCCAACGTTCTTCCGTTACGTGGACTGGACCCTCACTGTGCCTCTGATGTGCGTGGAGTTCTACCTCATCTTGAAGGCTGCTGGCGCCAAGACCGACCTCCTCTGGAAGTTGATCTTCGCATCTGTGGTGATGCTCGTCACGGGCTACCTCGGAGAGGCAGTGTACACGACCGGCACTGGACCAGCCCTGTGGGGTTTGTTCTCTGGTTTGGCGTACTTCTACATTGTGTACCTCATCATGGCAGGCGAAGCCAAGCAGTTGGCCAACGCTTCTAGCCCTGCAGTGCAGAAGGCGCACAACATCCTTTGCAAGTTCGTGTTGATCGGCTGGGGCATCTACCCACTCGG
>CAZKGY010000377.1:0-1541 GCA_964552305.1 uncultured Comamonadaceae bacterium | reverse complement strand
AGAATTGAAATTCAATGCTACTGTGGTCCCAGCAAAACCGCTTAAATCAAGGGTCACAGTCTCTCCGCCAACGTCAAACCCTCCCGGCGCAAACGTTTTGCTGTAAAGGGTGGATGAGCATTGACCCGATGCCTCAGTGAATGTGAGGCCAGATAGTGCGAATAAAAAGACGAAAACGACTTTGTGACGTAGCATGATGGTGAGGTGTTTTTCTAGTTAAAGCATGGCGAAGATAATTAATGCTCTGGTCTTCTTATTTGCTAAACGCTGATTATTAGACGACTAAAGTCGAATTTTTTTCGATTAGCTGACCGTGCTGGTGCAGCTCTCAACTCCCTTAGCTTGTGGAGCAGAGGGGAGTCGAACCCCTGAATCCAGGCCTTGTGAAGTGGTGAAACCGCCGTGCTCGGTGAACCGCTCTCGTCAAAGGTCGGCCGGGGAGACCACGTCGTGGCCGCCAGCCTGGAGGTAGGCGTCGCGCTCGAAGAGGGCGAGGTCGGCCTGGACCATTTCACGGCACATGTCCGCCAACGGAGTGGTGGCCGTCCAGCCGAGGACCTCCCGGGCCTTGGTGGCATCGCCAATCAGCAGGTCGACTTCGGCGGGGCGGAAGTAGCGCGGGTCGATTTTGACGAGCACGTTGCCCGTTTCTGGGCAGTAGCCCTCTTCGTTGGCGCCTTCGCCGCGCCAGGCGACGGTGATGTCGGCCTCGCGGAACGCCATGGTGGCGAAATCACGGATCGTGGTGGTGACGCCGGTAGAAAGCACGTAGTCGTCGGGGGTTTCCTGCTGGAGCATGCGCCACATGCCTTCCACGTAGTCCTTGGCATGCCCCCAGTCACGTTGGGCGTCGAGGTTGCCGAGGTAGAGGCAGTCTTGCATGCCGAGTTTGATGCGGGCGACGGCGCGCGTGATTTTGCGGGTCACAAAGGTCTCACCGCGACGAGGGCTCTCGTGGTTGAAAAGGATGCCGTTGCTGGCATGGATGCCGTACGACTCGCGGTAGTTCTTGACAATCCAGTACGCGTACAGTTTGGCGACGCCGTAGGGGCTGCGAGGGTAGAAGGGGGTGGTTTCCGACTGAGGCACTTCTTGCACGAGGCCGTACAGCTCGGAGGTGCTGGCTTGGTAGAATTTGACAGACTTTTCCATGCCCAGGATGCGGATGGCTTCGAGGAGGCGAAGGGTGCCGAGCGCGTCGGCGTTGGCCGTGTACTCAGGCGTTTCAAAGCTGACTTGGACGTGGCTTTGGGCGGCGAGGTTGTAGATCTCGTCAGGCTGCACCTCCTGGACAATGCGAATCAAGTTGGTGCTGTCGACCAAATCGCCGTAATGCAGCTTCAGCCGCACGTTGTCTTCGTGCGGGTCCTGGTACAGGTGGTCGATGCGGTCCGTGTTGAGTTGGGACGCACGGCGCTTGATGCCATGCACTTCATAGCCCTTCTCGAGCAGAAGCTCGGTGAGGTAAGCCCCGTCTTGTCCCGTGATGCCCGTGATGAGTGCTTTTTTGGTCGCCATGAAGGCGAAAATACACCCAACCC
>CAZKGY010000376.1:0-1546 GCA_964552305.1 uncultured Comamonadaceae bacterium | reverse complement strand
CAAAGTCTTGATCGGCTGGCCTGAGGTCAGGCGTTGAGCATCACCGGCATGACCAGCATCAACACGTCTTCGCCCGCCTCTTCGGGTTCGCTCGGACGGATGATGCCCGCACGGTTTGGTGCACTGAGCTCGAGGTTGACCTCTTCTGCAGAAAGGTTGTTCAGCATGTCCACCAGGAACTTGCTGTTGAAGCCAATTTCGATGTCTTCACCGTGGTAGCTGCAGGCCAAACGTTCGGTGGCCTCGTTCGCAAAGTCGAGATCTTCCGCGCTGACGGTCAACTCGCTGCCTGCGATGCGAAGGCGCACCTGGTGGGTCGTCTTGTTCGCGAAGATGGCGGCACGGCGAATCGCTTGCAGGAACGCCGCACGGTTGATCGTCATCCGGTTGGGGTTGTCCTGTGGGATGACCGCCTCGTAGTTCGGGTACTTGCCTTCGATGAGTCTGCACAAAATGGTCACTTCGTCGAAGGTGAAGCACGCGTTTGATTCGTTGTACGCGATGTTGACAGTCTCTGCAGAGGATGCCGCGTTCTTCAGAAGCGTCAGCGGCTTTTTCGGCACAATGAATGACGCCGTCTCTGGGGCACTCGCATCGGTGCGCGCGTAGCGGACGAGTCGGTGGGCGTCGGTCGCCACAAACCGGACGTTGTTGGCATACAGCTCGAAGAAGATGCCGCTCATCACGGGGCGCAAGTCGTCGCTTCCCGCCGCAAAAAGCGTTCGATTGATGGCGCTCACCAACGTCGACGCCGGCATGTCCACCCCCGTGGCTCCCTCCAAGGCCGGGCTCTGCGGGAATTCGTCTCCGTTCGCCCCTGTCAGCTTGTACTTGCCTGCGTCGCTGGACAATTCCACGGCATGCGTGGCAGAATCCACCTTGAAGGTCAACGGAATGTCTGGGAACGCCTTGAGGATGTCCAACAACATCTTGGCAGGGATCGCGATGGCGCCGGTGTCGTCGGTGCGGACTTCCAGTTTGGTCGACATGGTCGTCTCCAAATCGGACGCGGTCACCACCAGCTCTCCAGGAGCCAGATCAAACAAGAAGTGGTCCAAGATGGGCAACGTATTGCTGTTGCTCAAAACGCCCCCAAGGGCTTGGAGGTGGCGGAGTAGTTGGTTGCTAGAAACGATGAAATGCATCTCGTCGAAATTGATGGTATGCGAAGATGGCCCAGAATGCCGCGGCTGGCCCCGAATTTCCTGCGTGAATTTTCCACACTTCGTCCCCAGTCAATCCCCGCGAGAACCCAATCAGCACGCAGGCTGACTCAGCTTGGCGATGGCCTGCAAGACGTCCTGCACAGAGAGCTGCCATCCGCACCGGAAATGCCCCTCGGGGCAGCGTCGTTTGCCGTGCATGCCGCAAGGCCTGCAACCCAGGGCTTCCGTCGATTCCAACACGGCTGAGCGCGTGGCAAGGGGGCCAAACCCAAAACGTGGGACTGTACTGGCAAACAGGGCGACCGTCGGCGTATCCATGGCGGAGGCGACGTGCAACGGGGCGCTGTCGTTGACCACCACGAGTTTGGCCATGTCCACGG
>CAZKGY010000375.1:0-1563 GCA_964552305.1 uncultured Comamonadaceae bacterium | reverse complement strand
CTCGAGTAGCCGACACAGAACAAGGCGAGCCATCCAAAGCGCCAGTCCACAGAGGACCGGATTGCGCTTCTCAAGACGTAGAGGCCGGACAGTAAGGTGCCGAGCACAATTCCAAAACCCAACCAAGTGGGGATCCAGCTCAAGAGTGTCATGACCAGTGGAGGCCGCCAATTAAACACCGGCCACCTTGGAAAATCTCCGGTACGAAGCCCTTCACCTACTGCGTCGTAATAGGGGACGCCGCTACGTAGTTCACTGATGATGTATTGGTATAATTGGACGTCTGACAGCGGTCCCGGTGCTTCACCGCTGGTGATTTCACGTTCAGGAGAGACCGACCCGGAAAGTGCAAACCATGACACGATGAGGATCGCCGCGATGAGTAGGGGGGGCCAAGGGGTGTGGGTTTGATAGCGGGTAGCAGGAAGCGCTTTGGGATCGAAAAGGGATTCGGATGACTCCGACACGTTGACCTCCGGGGCGAGGATAGCGTTGGTTGGGGTTGGAATCAACCTAGTTTGGATGCCCCATCATTCAGCCTGTCTTGCTCGTCCGATGAACAGTCGACTCTGACCATTGATGGCTTGACCTGTCTGGTCAATCGGTGCGGGCTCAAACACCCAGCCGGCTTGCTTGAACAACGTGACCAATTCCTTTGGATGCCAATGGCGAAGTGTGCGACGAATCTCCAGTGTGGGCCCATCGGAAACGGCGACTTGTTGCATCCATTGATGAATACGGGTGTCGGCATCAAAGACGCCGCGTTCCACAACGCGCATACGAATGGTCTCAAGGCTCAGTATGAGCGGCTCTCGCTGCCATTGGCCTGCAGTCCAGTCTTGGTCTACTGGTAGACTCAGGTCGAACATGAACTCCCCTCCATGACGGAGATGACGTCGAACGCATTCCAGCATCTGCAGGACGTCTTCGCGACGACAGAGGAGGGCGAAGGTATTGTACGGGAGGATAACGGCTTGGTAGGTGCGTTCGTGCTGAAACGAGCGCATATCCCCTAGGATGAGGCGTTGTTGGCCATCGTGAATTCCGGCATTCAGGAGTTTATTTCTTCCGCGTTCCAGCATGGCTGGTTCCAGATCGAGACCGTATGCATCTACGCCATTTTGAATGAGGGCTTGCAAGATATGCGCGGTGCCAGAACCCAATTCGAGGATTGGGCCGCCTCTCAGTGATTGAGTGAACGCCGTGTATAAGTCGACTGTCCATTGCACTTTGTGGTGTTGTAAGAGGGCGTCGTAAGCCAGTGCTTTCAGCATCGGTTCTGTTGGATTCACCGCCGCCCCTCCAGTGCGAAAAGACGACTATTTAAAGTCAATCTTGCCAACGCTCTCGGTGCGCACGGGGCTGGTGCCAATGTTCACGTCGAGCTTGTAGCTTCCCGCTTTCAATTTTGCGCTTGGGGCTTGGCTTTCATCTAAAGAAGCGCCGGCTGCAATTTTCCACGTCGTAATTGCAGCGCCACAGGCGGGGGCATCTCGAATGACAGATGCGCCGCCTGGCGGTGTCCACTCCCAGGAGGAGATGAGGCATGTACTCGTTGTCTCG
>CAZKGY010000374.1:0-1565 GCA_964552305.1 uncultured Comamonadaceae bacterium | reverse complement strand
CGTCTCACGACGTCGGCGAGAAACGAGGATCCAGTTGGGCCTTGTTCATCCATGGCGTGCTCAGAAGGCTCGTAAAGCCCAATGGCCGAGGCTTGCAAGATGGTGCCTGCAAACGAGGCTTCGTTCAAAGCCTTCATCAAGGCGGTGGTGCCTTCGACTCGGCTGCGCAAGATGGCTTCCTTGTGGCTGTGCGTCCAACGTTGTCCCACCGAAGCCCCTGCCAGGTGCACGACCACATCCACGCCTTGCGCGACGGCATCGTCCATGGAATCAGGTGCCTTGGGCCAAGCAAATGCATGATGGTCAGGGGAGAGGCGCTTTCGCTTCTTGCGGTCGAGCGTGTGCACGACTTGCCCCTGATCGAGCAGCAACTGTGTCAAGGCTCGTCCCACCAATCCGGTGCTTCCCGTCACCAACCATGTTTGCCGTTTCATTCGTATCTTATGTTTAGAGTTTTACGCGGCCTCATGCCCTTTCATCACAACAACAGCAAGTTTGCCTTCGTGTTGACTGCCACGGTTTCTTTTCTCAGAAGGGGGATGGAGTGGTCCCTCGTCGTGGCGCACGCGATGGTGATGCATGGCCAGGGGATTGACGTCAACGCGGAGGGCATGGAGGCTGTTGGATTTCTTGGCCTCAACACGCTCGAGGCCACCAGGGTGAACGACATGGCTTCCTGGTTTGACGAAACAGAACAGGTCACGTACCTGCTGGTGGGGTGCGACAACGGCACCGCCTTCGTTCGGCTGTTGCCAGGAGGAGAGCCCTTGTACATGGGCAAGTTGCCGACGGCCTCGATTTCCAGCATTTGGCGTGACATCAAGGTCTTGCATGACCACGCCTTCGTGGTCAGCGAGGCGGACAACCATGGCATGCAAGTCTTTGACTTGGAGCAGCTGCGCGACTGGTCTCCGTTGGATGGGCCTGTTGTATGGGGTAGCAACAGCGTGGTCGCCGCCCCGGGGACGGCCCACAACTTGGCGGTCAACGAAGACGCAGGTCAGGTCATTCAATTGGGGAGTCCATGGATGTCAGGTGGGGCGGTCATCTTCTCGGCTGCGAACCCGACAAACCCGGTGTTGCTCGGAGGCGCCAGTGAATGGGGGAGCATCCACGACGCCCATGCGTTTCGATACGAAGGACCCGATCAGGAACACCATGGAAAGGACCTGTTGGTGACGGCAGGGAACGACCGCATGTGGATCCTTGACGTGACGGATCCAAGCGACGTCCAGTTGATCGGCTCCGCCGCCTATCCTGACCCTGCCTATGCCCATCAGGTGTGGGTTTCGGAAACGCACGACCACGCATTCTTTGGCGACGAACTGGACGAACTGCAACAAGGCTTGCCGACTCGGACGTTGATGTTTGATTTGACCGACTTGGATGCGCCAACGTTGGCGGACGTGCATGAGGCTTCCACCGCCTCAAGCGACCACAACCAATACACGCACGGCGAGTGGCTTTTCCAAAGCAACTACACGGCGGGCCTACGCATGCTCAGTGACCATTGGCCAGGCACGCCGACGTTGGTGGAACGAGGATTCTTCGATCCGTATCCTGAG
>CAZKGY010000373.1:0-1569 GCA_964552305.1 uncultured Comamonadaceae bacterium | reverse complement strand
GGGTAAAACTGGACCCTCGACCGAATGGTGTCCCCTTCGCCGGAAAATTCGTGTTGGATGTGAAAGTGGCTGTCGCCGTTGTTGCCGTTGGAGCTGACAAACACCACGCCTTCGTCCGACAGGTCGTCGATGAAGAGGTTGCTCATTGAGGTGCCGTCTGGCGTACCCCATTGTGGCAACCCCCAGCTGTTGTTGATGACCAAACGCTTGCCGTCTGCCTGCGCCACGCCATGCATCCACTCAAACGCATCGAGTGCTGCGGCCTCGTCGACCAACAAGGTGGCGAAGAGCAGTCCCGCCGCAGGCGCCATGCCTGTCAGGCCAATGCCCGCACCCCCTCCGCCTGCAATGCCCGCCACGTGCGTGCCATGCGTGGAATAGCTGTAGACGTTGGCCGTGTCGCTGCCGAGGGCTTCGATGACCTCAGGCGTGTCGGCCTCCGTGCCATATTCGTAGCCGTACGGGGCCGGCCCCGCTTGGCGGTACTGGTCCCACACAGCCCGAATGCGCGAGGCGGTCATCGCGGTGTCGTAAAACATGGGGTGGGTGTAGTCGAAGCCCCAGTCCAGGACCCCCACCAACACGCCTTCGCCATGGAACGGCGTTGGAAGGTTGAGTGCGGCATGGACGCTGTCCACCCGTGTGCCGTAACGGGCCTTGTTCAGGTGGGGCGCGGCACGCGAGGCCAATTCAACCAAGGCCAGAGGGGCGTCGCTCAAGGCGTCCAGTTGGTAGGCATCCACGCGAAAGGAGGCGACGCCTGCGCGGCATGCGCCCGCGACGAATGCGTCAGATGCATCCGCCCAAGTCCGCCACGCAGACTCGGTCACGCCCTCAGCCAGGCGCCCGATGAACCCCACCGAGGCTCGGCCGTGGGTCCAGGCCACAGGGTGTCCCCCGGCGGCGTCGACCAGGGCTTTGGCGTCTGGGAATCGATGCGCGAGTTCCTGGATTTCGTTCAGGCCTTGGCGGTCGGGTGCGGCCATGGTTTGGCCCCAAACCCAAGCAGGTGTTAGCAGGAAGAGGGCTGCAATCAATCGTGACGTCATGCCACGAAAGTACCCACAATCAAAGCAGGTAGTTCATGCTGGAGAACTCAGAATGCCCACCGGCAACGATGCCTTCCACCAAATCCTTCTCCGAGGCGTTGCAGGCAACCAGGGTTCGGATGCTGAACGAACGCAAGGCGGCCTTGACACTCAACGTGCTCACGGCGCTGTCCTTGCGGCCCGTGAACGGAAGGGTGTCGGGCCCCCGCTGGCATGAGGCGTTGAGGTTGACGCGGCAGACCTGGTTGACCAATTGGTCGATGCATGTGCCGGCGGTTTGGTGGTTCTGGGTGAACACACTGACCTGTTGGCCGTAGTCGCTTTCAGCGATGTCCTTGAGGACGTCGTGGAAGTCGTCAAACTCGAGGACGGGACAGACGGGACCGAATTGCTCTTCCCTGAAAATGGCGGTGTTGCGATCCACCGGGAACAAAACGGCGGGGAACATCATGTTGCCCTCCACGGAGCCGCCGCGGCCATTGATCATTGAAGCGCCCTTTTGGATGGCCTCGTCGATGTA
>CAZKGY010000372.1:0-1576 GCA_964552305.1 uncultured Comamonadaceae bacterium | reverse complement strand
GGCCACCTACATTTCCAACACACGACCCATGTCGAACGTATCCTACTACACGGCTGAAGGCCTTCAAAACTTGAAGGATGAACTGCATCACCTCAAGACGGTGGAGCGCCCCAAAATCAGCCAGCAAATCGCGGAAGCTCGGGACAAGGGAGACCTGAGCGAGAACGCCGAATACGACGCTGCCAAGGAAGCGCAGGGCTTGATGGAAGCCAAGATTGCCAAGATGGAAAACCTGCTGGCGAACGCACGCGTCATTGACGACGCGGACATCGACAACAGCAAGGTGTTCATCCTGTCCAAGGTGCGCATCAAGAACCAAAATAACGGGGCCGAGGTGACCTACACCTTGGTTGCTGAAAACGAGGCGAACTTGGCTCAAAAGAAGATTTCGGTGGACAGCCCCATTGGCAAAGGCCTCCTGGGCAAGGCGGTGGGAGACGTCGCCGAAGTGGAAGTTCCTGCTGGGGTCATCCCGTTTGAGATTTTGGAGATCAGCCGCTGATGGGCTCCATCTTTTCACGCATTGTGGCTGGCGAGATTCCGTGCCACAAGGTCGCCGAAGACGACCGCTTCCTGGCGTTCTTGGACATCATGCCCCTCGCGGTGGGCCACACCTTGGTCATTCCCAAGGAGGAGGTCGACCGCATCTGGGATTTGGAGCCAGAAGCGTTGGGTGCATTGCACCAATTTGCCCAGCGCGTCGCGTTGGCCATCGAGGACGCCATCCCATGCCAAAGGGTCGGCGTGGCAGTCATCGGACTCGAGGTGCCCCATGCCCACGTGCATCTGATTCCATTGCAGTCGGTGCAAGACATCAACTTTGAGCGGCCCAAGCTCTCGCTGAGCCAAGAGGCGCTAGCCGAGACGGCGTCAACGCTCCGGGAGGCCTATCAACGCCTCGCCTGATTCATTCCAGGTCCAACAAGGCTGTCCAGACGCTGAGCACCCCGAGGTCTTCCCGGGTCCAAATGGGCCGGACGTGGCCGTCGACCGCGGAGATGTTGTTGTAATCCCCGAAAAACGTTTGACCTGCAGGCACGAATGGCGTTTCTGACACCTGTCGGTTGGTCCATGTCGCCCCGCCGTCGGTGCTTGAAGCCACCACCACGTGCGTGGACCGCACCGCAGCTGAGCCGTTGTGCCTCCGGTCGTAGAACACCACGTGGACGTCTCCACGAACGGGATCCACCGTCATCCACGTGAAAAACTGCTCACGGCCTGGTCCATCGTTGTTGACCCGCTGGGTCGGCGACCAGGTGTCTCCGCCGTCGTCGGAATGGGTCAACCACACGTCGTTGTCGCCGTTGCGGTTGTCCGTCCAATTGAGGTAGATGCGCCCTCGGTGAGGGCCGTCGCTGTGGTCCACGCAAGTCACAGGCATGCCATTGCATCGTCCAATGCCAGGGATTGTCTGGTCCCAACCTCCCACGACGGAGGCCACCGCACGGTCTTTGCCCCACGAACGGCCGCCATCCGTGCTGCGATCGAACCAAATCCAATCGCCCAAGGCCCAAGCGACGTACACCTCGCCGTCCGTTCCCACGGCAGGCACGGCGCCTTCGGCGGTGTTGTCGCC
>CAZKGY010000371.1:0-1578 GCA_964552305.1 uncultured Comamonadaceae bacterium | reverse complement strand
ATCATCCGTCAGATCGCCTTCGCAAGACTGCACGGCCGTGGCCTGGCCCTCTTGCACGCAAATGGGACCGATGAAGTATTCCTGGCCACCAAGGGTCAACTGGTCCACGTCTCCCAACAAGCGGAAGTCGATGCGCATGCCTTGCACTTGGCCAGAGGGCAGGTAGTTGGGCACCGGCGAGGCAATCACGTTGACCCCCCCAATGGTCGAGCCATTGAGTGTTTCTTGGCCTCCGTAGAACGGCGTGTCCATGTAGCCGTCGCCATCCAAATCGAACGAGGTGATAACCAAAGGAGATCCGTTGATCGCGAAGTTGTCGATGCCACCCAAATCAAGGATGGAGAAACACACCTCCTGGGTGCCGTTGGGCAAAGAACTCAAATCGAGTTTCACTTGGGCGTTGGCGGTGCGAAGCACGATGCCTGACGCCGGGCCGAAGGAAGAAGGCCATGGGCTCGGGACGGTCTGCACGTAGGAACTGCCTGGGCCATCCGTGAAGTCAAGCACTCCGTCTCCGTTCACATCCATGACAGGAAGGAGCACATCTGCCGTCACAGGGAACCCTGACAAATCGAACAGCTGCATGCCAGACATCAAGGTCGGTTCTTGCCAAGTCGCGCCCAATCCAAGGGCATCGAAATCCAAGTACTGGTCGCAAGGACTTTGGCACGCCGCAGGCGGTGGATTCACCCCGATGATGCACGTGCCATTGTCAATGGTGGCCGAAGGGTTGAAGTTGATTGACATGGGGTTCGTGCAGCCTTGCACGGCGGCCGTTTGGGCTTGCCCGAGGCACAAGTTGTCGATCCAAAACTCTTGTCCGCCGAGAACCAACACGTCCACGTCACCGGACAACCGCACTTGGCCTTCTTCCCCGAAAGGCGTCGGGACCCAATCCACAACGACGTCCACGCCACCAAGGTTGAGTCCATTCCAGAGAGAGGGCTCCGCGCCAGACGGAGCCATGAAGCCATTGACCTCCAGGTTCGTGATGCCTCCTCCGTAGTAGTAATAAAACGACACGTAATCCGTGGCCATCCCGAGGGGGGCCGCCTTGAAGGAAGCGTTGTTGAAGCGCAACCCGTCGTTGACGATGACTGGCGTGGGTCCAGGTGCCACCGCGATTTCGTTCAACACGGTCATGCCACCACCAACAACCAAATCGGTGAAACCGAACTCGTAGCCTCCTTCCGTGAACATCAAGTCACCCGCAGCCGTGCCAGAAGCAACCGACCATTGCGCCCCTGGGAATGGAGGTTGGTCGAAGTCCACGAACGTTTCGCAATCGTTGTTGCCCGCCATGCTTGCCATCGCGGAAAGCGCCGCAGGCATGACCCCGAAGGAACCAAAGCACACGTTGTCAATCCACAATTCTTCCCCACCAATTCGAATGGTTTCGATGGGGCCGTAAATGCAGATGCCTCCAAGATTGAATCCTGAATTGCCCAACGCGCCAACGCCAATCTGCAACTGCAAATTCCCCACCGTCCACGTCACGCTGTTGGAGAAATTCCCAATCCCTGAGAGCACATCGATGCCGTTGACAATCAGTTCTTTTTGAAAATTTGCTGTGCCGTC
>CAZKGY010000370.1:0-1587 GCA_964552305.1 uncultured Comamonadaceae bacterium | reverse complement strand
GGGTGGCCACGCGCGGGTCAATCAGCCGCGACAAATCCGACACCCAGTCCCGGGCATCAAGCAAGGCCCACAGGGCATCCTCAGCCTCGCGGCCAAACAACGGCGCCATGTCCTCAAACCCGCTCCGTGCGTCGTGCATGGGCGAAAGATAACCCGCCTAACTTTGGGACATGACTTTCGAAGGGCTGCAACTCAAGCGTCAGTTTTTGCGGGCGGTCGAGGACCTGGGGTTTCAGGTTCCTACGCCTGTGCAATGCCAGGCCATTCCCAAAGTGCTTGCTGGCCAGGATCTGATCGCTGTCGCCCAAACAGGAACAGGCAAGACCGCCGCCTATGCCCTGCCCCTGTTGCAAAAAATGAAGGGAAGGCAAGATGGCGCACCCCGCGTGGCTGTTCTCGTACCCACCAAGGAGCTGGCCTTCCAGGTGACCCACGTCATGGAGGGATTGGCGATGCACACAGACCTTCGAATTGCCGCCCTTGTCGGAGGCGTGGGCCCCAAGTCACAAATCGAAACGTTGGAAGGCGGCATTGATGTGGTTGTTGCCACCCCCGGCCGCTTCATGGAATTGTATTTGCGGGGCGCCCTCGTCACCAAAAAATTGCATAGCATGGTGCTGGACGAGGCCGACCGCATGATGGACATGGGGTTCATGCCACAGTTGAGAGACATCCTGGAAGTCGTTCCTCGAAAGCGGCAGAACCTGCTGTTCAGCGCAACATTCCCTCAACGCGTCGAGCATTTGGCCGAGGAGTTTCTGCTGTGGCCCGCTCGGATTGAGGTGACGCCAGAAGGCACGCCTGTGGAAAGCGTGGCACAGCATATCGTTCGTGTCCCCAACGTGCAAACCAAAATCAACCTCTTGCTTCATTGGTTGTGCGCTGACCATGACACATCACGCGCACTCGTATTTGTTCGTACCAAAGAAGACGCCAAAAAGATTCGGATGGCGTTGGAGTCAGCCATGCCCGGGGAATCCCAGGAAATTCATTCGAACAAGGCCCAACACACCCGGCTTGCGGCCATGACGCGTTTTCGGGAAGGGCAAGCGCGTGTGTTGGTGAGCACGGATGTAAGCAGCCGTGGCATCGACGTGCCTGAAACGGAACTCGTCATCAACTTCACTGTTCCACGCATGTCCGACGACTACGTGCATCGCATAGGACGAACAGGCCGCGCCAACCGCGAAGGCGTGGCTTACACAATGGTGGATCCCACCGAAGAGTTGGCGCTAAAGCGTGTCATTGAACGTTTGCCCGAAGGAGGGAAACCGGAAGAGATGCCCCTGCCTTCAGGCGTGGAAGTGACTGAGACGCCGCCATGGGAAGCGAAGCAGATGGCCCGCACCCTTGATTTTCAGAAGCGCAAGGCCGACCCCACCTATCAAGGGGCTTTTCACGAAAAGAAACGCAAGTCTGGCAAGGCAAAGTCCAAAAAGCGCCGGAGGTAGCATTCACTTCGGTTACTCGTCCACCGGCCGGATCCCGTGGCGACCCAGAACATAGCCTTGGTCGAAGCACATGACGGCCACGGATCCGTCTGGTCGAGGTTCAATGTGGGTGTGGTAGTGAAAGTTGAACCCCCGC
>CAZKGY010000369.1:0-1592 GCA_964552305.1 uncultured Comamonadaceae bacterium | reverse complement strand
GATCGGCTGGCCCCGAAGGGCTTGGTCCAAATTTTCCGCCAAAAGCGCTTCCTCCAGAACGGTGTGTTCCGGGCTTTGCACGATGACGTCCCACGTGGTTGCACCGGGGTAGCCTGACGGCACAAGCACCTCGTCGATGACGTGAATCACGCCGTTGTACGCCTCAATGTCTTCGTGGAGGATGGTGGCTCCGTTCAGCGTCACCGCCCCTTCGCCATCCACAGACACCGCAATGTTTTGGCCTTCCACCGTGGGCAGCAAGGCGCCATCTTGGAGGTCCTCTGCGAGAAACACTCCCGGCACAATGTGGTAGCTCAAGCCCGCCACCATGCCCTCCGTGAAGTTCAGAAGGTCAAAAGAATTCAAATTCATCAACTCTTGGAGCCCTTCAATGGCCGGGCCGTGGGGAAGGAACACCGTGTATTCATCCAGCCCTTCCAAGCTGACAGTGGAACCTGGAAAGCCTCCACTCTGGCCAAAAAACGAACATCCAAAATACGATTGAAAGGCATACGCGGACGCGTACGCATCCATGTCTTCATTCTCCCCAGACCCCCAAAAACTCAGCATGACGTCACACAGCGTTTCGGCATCCACAATGATCGTTCCAGTCATGCCCAATTCAGGCTGCACCCCAATGGACGAGGTGAACGTGTACACGCCCGGCACATCGAAGGTGACGGTACCCATGCAGACGCCGTCGATGTTGCCGACGGTTTCCTCGAGGAAGAAAGAGACGGGGTTGCCCTCGGCAGTACCATCCACATTGTGCGTGCCTTCCGCGTTCACGAAGGCCACCGTTTCTCCCACCGAAATGGTGAACTCATTCGGCGTAAAAAGGAAATCTGTGAGGTAGACTGTGACATCTGCTTCGCATTGGGCCCATGTCGTGCCCGTGCCCATGGACGCGAACAACGCGATGATTTTGAGGAAGTCGTTTTTCATAACGGAAGTGGTTTAAGTAGCCAACGTGGGGTTTGGTCTCAAGGGTGCACAGATGGGCACAAGCAGCAACTTTTCGGCCATAAACAGTTGTTTTTCAACTCACTCCATCACAGCTCCACGATTATCCCGAGCCCTGGGAGGACGGCACCTGTTGCGGTGGAGATGAATCGCGGATCGTAGAATCCAGGGTTGGTTGTGGACGGGATGGGGCGACCAGTCGCCGGATCGCGAACCACATCGAGTTGGTCGGGTTGTGGCGGGGCCGCTGCCGTGATGTTTTGCAGGTCGGCGAACACGTCGAGCGACCAATTGTCGAAGAACCATTTGCGGTCGATGCGGAGGTCGACTTGGTGGAAGGCGCCGTTGCGTTCTGTGTTCAAGGCGGCGTAGTCCGGAATGGGGGCGTTGAACGTCTCCCAGTTCTCAATCAGCAGGCTTTGGTCCAGGGCGTAAGGCGTGTAGGGCAAACCGCCGCTGAACAACACCCGTGCGCCGACTTCCCAACCGCTGTCCCATTTCTTGCCGCCCGTGAAACTGACGATGTGCCGGTTGTCCCAAGAACTGGGAACCCAGGACTGGAGAGCGAAGTCTTCGCCTGGGTTTTGGTATTCACTGCGCACCAAGGTGTATGCCAAAAGGCCGTAATA
>CAZKGY010000368.1:0-1612 GCA_964552305.1 uncultured Comamonadaceae bacterium | reverse complement strand
CCACCCCTTCCCCCTTTCGAGCGTCGACGCCCGCTCGACGCGATGGTTCGCATCGTAGCCGGGCAGCAGCTTAGCGTCAAAGCCGCTCTGAGCGTGTGCCAAAGGCTTGAACAGCTCTGCGAAGGAACAATCGACGCATTGTCTTTGAGTAAGCAACCGTGGGAAGCCATCAGGGCATGCGGCTTGAGTGCGGCAAAGACCGATTGTGTGTCGGCGCTGGTGGAGTTTTCTGGGTCGGATGAAAAGGCCCTCCAAGAATTGGTGCTTCGCGATTGGGAAGAGGTGCGCAACACGCTGTTGGCGATCAAAGGCATTGGCCCCTGGTCCGTGGACATGTTTGGCATGGTCGGACTGCGCATGCCAGATTTGTTCGCGAGTGGTGATTTGGGGTTGCGCATGGCCATGGTTGAGTGCCTTGGAGTGCCTGCAAATGCAAAGCCCGCTGCCTTGGAGGCGCGGGCTTTGAAATGGAGTCCTTATCGAACCTTGGCAAGCCGTCACCTTTGGCTTGCCTTGGACAGAAAGCGTCAGCCGAGGTAGCCTTTGAGGATACGGCTACGGCTGGTGTGCTTGAGACGGCGAATGGCCTTCTCTTTGATTTGACGCACCCGCTCCCGGGTGAGGTCAAAACGTTCGCCAATCTCTTCCAATGTCATGGGGTGCTCGCCATTGAGGCCGAAGTAGAGACGAACCACGTCTGCTTCCCGCGGCGTCAGCGTGCGCAACGAACGCTCGATCTCCTTCCGAAGGCTCTCCGTCATGAGGTCGGTGTCAGGCGAAGGCGTGTCACCCGTTTGCAACACGTCGTACATGTTGCTCGAGCTCTCGTCACCGTCTTTCAGCGGAGCATCCATGGACACGTGACGTCCAGCGTTCTTCATGCTCTGCTTGACTTCGTC
This sequence comes from uncultured Comamonadaceae bacterium, assembly GCA_964552305.1. Classification (GTDB taxonomy): domain Bacteria; phylum Bacteroidota; class Bacteroidia; order Flavobacteriales_D; family Sanyastnellaceae; genus UBA11663. The sequence goes on along the minus strand of CAZKGY010000368.1, from coordinate 713 downwards.
CAACGTCATGTCCAACGTCTCGGCCAATTCGGCAGCCGTGGGAGGACGCTCAAACTCTTGCTCCAATCGAGCAAAGGCCTTGTTGATCTTGTTGATTGAACCAATCTTGTTCAACGGCAAACGCACGATGCGGCTTTGTTCAGCCAGAGCTTGCAAGATGGACTGACGAATCCACCAAACGGCGTAGGAGATGAACTTGAAGCCCCTCGTTTCATCGAAACGTTGGGCAGCCTTGATCAATCCCAGGTTGCCTTCGTTGATGAGGTCAGGAAGGGACAGTCCTTGGTTCTGGTACTGCTTGGACACCGAAACCACAAAACGAAGGTTGGCCTTGGTCAGCTTTTCAAGGGCTGCCTGGTCACCCGCCTTGATTTTGCGGGCGAGTTCCACCTCCTCCTCGGCGGTGATGAGATCCACTCGACCAATCTCTTGCAAGTATTTGTCAAGCGAAGCCGTTTCTCGGTTGGTAACCTGTTTGGTGATTTTCAGCTGCCTCATGTGCGGAATTCTAGGGGTTGTACAAAAGCCTTAACGGCAAATTGGGCTCCAAGGTTTGCTGCCTGCAGTCTTTAACCTTCAGATTGTCCTTCAGGACGTGGGCCACGGTCGCGTCGTCCACGGTCTCCTCGATCACGACGTCCGCGGTCTCCGCGGGCGGGGCGCTCGCGTTCGACGTATCCCTCGGGCTTGGGCAACAAGACCTTGCGGCTGAG
>CAZKGY010000367.1:0-1612 GCA_964552305.1 uncultured Comamonadaceae bacterium | reverse complement strand
CCTCCAAGATTCCGCGGTGCGGGTGGTGTCCCAACTGTCACGGATGCCGGCGTTTTGGTTGAATCCTCCGAACATGGTCCAAGACGTAGCCACGCGCCACTCCGCCCTGAGTGACCCCGAGAGGCTTCCACGATGGGAATCGCCAGGACGCGACACGAACGATTCCGAGGTGGAGTCTCCGGGCCAGAATTGCGTGCGGTCGGTTTCACCCGCCATGAACATCCAGCGGTCGTTCCACCCCACGTTGGAGCTGAGTGACACAGAGGGGGTCCGGTAGTTCAAGCTGGCGTTCGCGTCGTGGTTGTCGCCCGTGCCGTAAGTGGCTTGGATTTGACCACTGATGCCTTCCAGCCGGTTCTTTTTCAGCACGATGTTGAGGATGCCTGCTGTGCCGTCGGGGTCAAAGCGCGCCGACGGGTTGGTGATCAATTCCACCCGATCCACCGCGCTGGCAGGGAGGGATTCAAGGAAGGCCTCCCGGGCGCCACCGGCGAGGCCCGAAGGCCGTCCGTCGATCAAAATTTGCACGCCAGCGGAACCGCGCAACGTGATGTTTCCGTCGATGTCCACGGCGACCGAGGGAATGTTTTCGAGCAGTTCGGTCGTGTTGTTTCCTCGGCTGGTGAGGTCGCTTCCCACGTGAAAGATCTTGCGATCGACCCTCATTTCCATGACCGATGCTTGCTCCACGACGACCGCCTCTTCAAGGGCTGTGATGTCCGCTTCCATCGCCACTGTTCCGACCTGCCAATTCAAGGTGCCACCCCCTCGAGGGGTGAGCATTTGTGGGCCAACCCTTGTGGTTTTGTACCCGGGGAACCGAACTTCTAGCCACACCTTGCCGACCTCCACTTCGGTCAAGTCGAACCGACCTTGTTCGTCGCTCATGATGCCCGCCACCACCGAACTGTCTCTGACGCCGACAAGGACCACCGAGGCAAAGGGAAGCGGCGAGGCTTGCTGGGCATCCACGACCACCCCGTGGACTTCGGCGATTTTGGGCTTGGCGCCTCGGTTGGAGGGCTTGTTGGTTTGGCCCTGGAGCGGGTTGGAACAAACAAGCAAGACGGCCGACAACAACCAGCCGAGAGGCTTCAGCAACGCATGGTTCATGGAGGGAAGACAATTCAAGTCGAGAAAGGTTGAATGCGGATGGAATTTCGCGGCTGCGTCAAAGGTAGAGCAGGTCTCGGGGCTATCTTTGGGCCATGCGAGAAGTGGGCCACGTTCCTCATCCTTTGATGCGCATCACCATCCATTCGTACAACGGCCAATACCGGTTGAGGTTTGAGCTGGATCAGTTTGAGCAAAGCTTCAAATTTCCGGAAATGGACCACGAGTTGAACGACGTGAAACGGCGTGCAGAGGCGATGCAAGAAGGCGTCTTGTTGAGGATGGTGGACATGCGTTCGCAATACATTGAAAGCTTGAACCATGAATGATTCTGTGTGGAAAATCGGCATGCCCGTCCTCGCGATTTGGGTCCTTGGGTTGACCTGGCATGCCTTGAGTGCGGACCGGGGTCCTTCCGCAGAAGGGGCGCCGGTTGTTGCGTTTGTGCATGGAGACAGCCTGCAACGTGGCATGCACCTGATGAAGAACCTTCAGGCGA
>CAZKGY010000366.1:0-1637 GCA_964552305.1 uncultured Comamonadaceae bacterium | reverse complement strand
GGTGGACAACAAGACCCTCATCCTGGCAGCCCACCATCCCGTACCCGCCAACCCCAACAACATCGACCTCTTCGTCACCGAATACCACATCGAAGAGCGCACCGAAGATGGAACGCCGACCTATTCTTGGTCCGAGTTGACTCCCCTCTGTCCCGGCGTGAACACCGACCGCGGCTGGGAGGCACAACCCTCCCTCAGCAGCGATGGCACCACCTTGCTGTTTGCCGGCGCGCGGGCCGAATCCACCCCCGACGCCAACGGCAACCCCACCATGGATTTGTACATGGCCCAACAAACGCCCACAGGCTGTTGGGGCACGCCCGAAAGGCTTCCTGCCCCCGTGAATTCACCGAGCCAGGACAAGGCGCCTTTCTTGCATCCCGACGGACGGACGCTGTATTTCGCCAGCAACCGCAAACCGTCCGGTGGCGGGTTTGACTTGTGGATGACGCGGAGGGACACCAGCGGCGTGTGGTCGGAACCCGTGAACATGGGATTGCCACTGAACTCTTCCGGCGACGAGCATGGGTTGGTGGTGAGCACGGATGGCCAAACGGCCGTGTTTTCCACCCGACGTCGTGGCACCCGCGGCATCGACCTCTGCGCCTTCAACCTCCCTGAGTCCTTGCAACCCGACGACGTGGCGATCGTCAAGGGCGAGGTCGGTTGGCCCCTGCCCGACGGCGACTTCACCGTCAGCATCGAATACGTCCAAAGCAAGACCGTCGAGCAAATCGAGGTCTCTACCGAGGACGGACGATTCGCCCACGTGGTTCGAACCGGCGACCAAGAAGACGTCATCATGACCATCCAAGGCGAGTCGACTGGCTACCAAAGCGTGGTGGTGCACGACAAAGAAGCCGCCACGTCTTCTGCCGTGACGATCGACTTGACGCCGGACGAAGACGCCTTGGTCTCTGGATCCTTCGAGCTGGAAGACGTCCAATTCGCCACCAAGAAAAGCGACCTCAATTCGCGTTGCCAAGTGATCCTCCGAGGCCTTGCCAACCACATGCTTCGGAATCCCGACTTGCGGTTGGACATTGCGGGACACACCGACGACGTGGGCGACGAGTCAGAAAACCTCGCGTTGAGCATCCGAAGGGCCGAGGTGGTGTCGGAATTCTTGTCCGCATGTGGCGTCGAAGAAGGCCGGATGACCTCCCAAGGGTTCGGCGAATCAAGGCCCAAGACCACCAACCTCGACGAGGCAGGCCGACGCGTGAATCGACGCACCGAGTTTCGGTGGATGGATTGATTTGGGCTTCACAAGTCATGTGAATCAGAAAGTGCGAAATCCTCACCGGAGTGCGTTGAAAACCAAGCCACGGTGACCCCCAGCGTGGCGATTGCCCCCGCTAGCTTTGGGGGAATACGCGAAGCACAACAACATGCAACAACCGCCCCTTCCCGCCTTCCGGACCCTGGCCTTGGGTTTGGCCTTGGCTTCCTGCCTTTCGGAGGCCTCCGGACAATGGTCCGACGCCATGGCACCCGACCGAATGGAATGGACCCGGGCCATGGAAGCCTACGAGAACAACCAGTTCGCCTTGGCCCTCCATGCCTTCGACCAATTGGCTGACGAGCAGGACCCTGCCAGCGAGGCTTGCGCCGTGGCCACGTACCACGCCGCGATG
>CAZKGY010000365.1:0-1640 GCA_964552305.1 uncultured Comamonadaceae bacterium | reverse complement strand
CCATGGATGAACAAGGCCCAACTGGATCCTCGTTTCTCGCCGACGTCGTGAGACGTTGGGAACAGGCCGCCCGTGACAACCAGCCGCAGGGAAGCCGCTTGGTGTTTCTGCGATTGGGCATCGTGCTGGCCCCCAAGGGCGGCACGTTGGACAAACTTGCGCCCATTTACCGAATGGGGCTCGGCGCCCCCCTCGCCTCCGGCAGGCAATGGATGAGCTGGATCGCCCTCGACGACGTCTTGCGCGTCATGCATTGGTGTGTCAGCCAGCCCTCGATTCGTGGTGCGGTGAATGTGGTCGCCCCTCACCCCGTGCGCAATGCAGACTTCTCGCAAAGCTTGGCCCAGGCGATGAAGCGTCCCCACCTCGCCCCTCGCGTTCCCGGCTGGGCGCTTAGGAGCATGTTTGGAGAAATGGCCTCCGTCATGCTCGATTCCCAGCGAGTCACCCCCTCTGTGCTGCTCAAGCATGGGTTCCAATGGACGTCACCCGACCTCCAAGAAACCTTTGAACGGTTCTTCCGGTAACACAGCACCAACATGCTCCAACGAAAAAAGGCTCCCGAAGGAGCCTTTTCTCTTGGATTCAAAACCTGTTCTTATCGAACCACCAAAGGCTTGACCTCGCGGGCCGTACCTTCCTGGATTTCCAAGAAATACATGCCTGCTGGCAATCCTTCAACATTCATGGTTTGGGCTTGCATGGCGGGCGTCACCACCAAGCGGCCGTGCGCGTCGCGCAACACCACGGTGGACGTGCTGGACAATCCATCAATGCGCACCCAGGTCGTAGCTGGGTTCGGGAAGACGTTGAACGAAGCCGTGGCTTCCTCGACCGCGTCTGGAGTAGGAGGCAACAACACGGCGTCGATGACGTGCACCACACCGTTGTCAGCCACGAGGTCCGCCACCGTCACTTGCGCGTCGTTGATGAACACGCCGTCGGCATTGATCGTCACGGTGACGTCAGCACCACTCAGGGTCGTCACAGCCATGCCATCCATCAAGTCGGTGCTCAAGGCAGTTGTGCCTGCCACGTGGTAGGTCAAAATTGCAGTGAGCAAATCGATGTCTGCCAACACCGCGTCGAGCGTGCCATCAGGCAAACCGGCGAATGCGTCGTCGGTGGGTGCGAAGACCGTGAAAGGTCCGTCGCCGCTGAGGGTTTCCACCAAGCCAGCTGCGATCACTGCCGTTTCGAGCGTGTTGTGGTTCTCGCTGTTGACGATGATGTCCACCACCGTATTGGTGGGGGGAGCTGGCGGCAACAACACGGCGTCAATGACGTGGACCACGCCATTGTCGGCGATGATGTCAGCCACGGTCACTTGCGCGTCGTTGATGAATACGCCGTCGGCGTTGATTGTCACGGTGACGTCAGCACCATTCAAGGTCGTCACAGCCATGCCATCCATCAAGTCGGTGCTCAAGGCGGTCGTGCCTGCCACGTGGTAGGTCAAAATGGCCGTGAGCAAATCGATGTCCGCCAACACGGCGTCAAGCGTTCCTTCAGGCAAGCCTGCAAACGCATCGTCGGTGGGAGCGAACACTGTGAAAGGTCCATCGCCGCTCAAGGTTTCCACCAAGCCAGCTGCGACCACCGCCGTTTCAAGCGTGTTGTGGTTCTCGCTGTTGACGATG
>CAZKGY010000364.1:0-1646 GCA_964552305.1 uncultured Comamonadaceae bacterium | reverse complement strand
CGGAGAAGTTGGTCAAGAACCAGCAGTACTGCGTGTCGTTTGACCTCAGCCTCGCGGACTTGAGCCGCTACGCCGTTCCCGACATCGGCTTGCTCTTCAGCGACCGGAAAATTGAACAGGCTGGCATGAACCCCATCATCCAGAAGCCTTCTGTCATGCATCCTGAAAACAAGGTGCACCAGTACAGCGAGGGGTGGGACGACGTGTGCGGCATTTACACGGCCGACGGCACCGAGCAGTACCTCATCATTGGTTGCTTCGTGGGCGACGCCTCCATCGAAGCGGAAAAGGTGCGCCGTCCCCAGTCGCCCAGCGCATGTTCAACGTGCTACAACGAACAGCCCCAACAGGCGCACGCGTACTACTACGTCGACAACGTGGTGGTGGAAGGCATCCAGGCCAAAAGCCAGTGCAAGTGTGCCCAAGAAGGCAAGCGCAACATGGAAATTGTCTACGTGCACAGCAGTTCCCTGGACGCGGACGCCACGGCCAAGGAGCGCGTGGAGGACGCCGGGATCTACTACCCCTTCCTCAAGCGCATGCCTGACGCCGTGGGCGACGCCACCTTGGCCGAAGTCGTGAAGATTCTCCAGGCGAACAAGGGGATGAAGCTCGACATCATGGGGCACTGCGACAACGACGAGTTCACCGAGGGCAAGATCAACGTCCGCTACAAAGACATCGGTCGCAAGCGTGCCGAGCTTGTCAAGCGCAAGCTCGAGGACATGGGCATTGCCGAAGGCCGTTTGGCCGTGGTGGCCCGGGAAAACGAAGACCCTGCGAGCACCCGTGACAGCGAAATCGCTCGCTCGCAGAACCGCCGCGTGAGCTTCGTGGTCCGCTAAGCAATTCGATGGCTGATTGAAAAAGGCTGCGCGCAAGCGTGGCCTTTTTTCATGCCGCAGCCCCAAGTGTTGAGCCTCGGAAGGCCTTGGGGATGAGCTGCAGCATCAAGAATGCGGCCCCGAAAAGGACTACCAGCGCCAGGATGCTGTTGCGCATCGATCCGGTCAGTCCCTCGATGTATCCCCAACCGAACATCCCGATGACAAGGCCGCCCTTTTCCAGCACCTCGTAGAAGCTGAAGTACGAGGCGTTGTCTTCCGTTTGGGGCAAAAACTTGCTGTAGGTGGAACGGTTCAAGGATTGCGTGCCACCCATCATGAAGCCAATCACGGCCGCAGCCACGTAAAAGCCTTCCTTGGACGTGGCGAACCAGTACGCGTAGACGCACACGCCACACCAGGCCAGGATGCAGCCGGCCAGCGCCCTGACGTTGCCAAACTTCCCGCTGCACCATGCCACGAAAAAGGCCCCGGGCACCGCCACCACCTGAACCAGCAACGTGGCGACAATCAGCTCGGGGCTTGTGAGTTGCACCTCCTTGATGCCAAAGCTTGTCGCCATGAGCATGATCGTTTGGATCGCCATGCTCATGATGAAGAACGCCGACAGGTATCGGGTCAGGTGAAGTTGCCCTTGAAGGTCACGGGCCACGCCTCGAAGTTCCTTGAACCCTTGGCTAAGCAAGTTGCCTTCGGGACGCTTGCCAAACGGGTTGCTGGGAAGCTTGCGGAAGGCAGGCTGGGCCCATGCCACCCACCAAACGCCCACCAGCACGAAGGCCCACTTCGTGAGGTGGCTGC
>CAZKGY010000363.1:0-1646 GCA_964552305.1 uncultured Comamonadaceae bacterium | reverse complement strand
CTCCCGTCGTGCCCCGGGACGTGCGCCGCTGATGGCGTCACAGACTTGGATGATGGGGGAGAGGAGCGAGGTCATTTCGATCTCGTCGTGGTGTGCCCCAATGGCATTGAGCACGTCGGGACGTTCGCCCGCCTTCTCGGCTATTTTCATACCGAGCAACGCGTGTGGCAACTCGCTTTCCTCGTCGCTCACCTTGCCGATGTCGTGCAACAGGCCGGCGCGTTTGGCCGCCTTCGCGTCGAGCCCCAACTCCGCGGCCATGGTGGCGCAGAGGTTGGCGACCTCACGGCTGTGCTGCAGCAAGTTCTGGCCGTACGACGAACGGTACTTCATGCGTCCGACCATCCTGGTCAGTTCGCCTTTCATGTTGTGGATGCCCAAGTCGATGAGGGTCCGCTTGCCGGTCTCAGCGATCTCTTCCTCAATCTTCTTGGTCACCTTGGCCACCACCTCCTCGATGCGGGCGGGGTGGATGCGCCCGTCGGTGACGAGCTGGTGCATGGACAACCGGGCGATTTCACGGCGAACCGGGTCGAAGCAACTCAAGATGATTGCCTCCGGGGTGTCGTCCACGATGAATTCCACGCCCGTGGAGGCTTCGAGTGCACGGATGTTGCGTCCTTCACGGCCGATGATGCGCCCTTTGACGTCGTCGTTCTTGATTTGGAACACCGACACGCTGTTTTCCACGCTGTGCTCGGTGGCGACCCGTTGGATCGTTTGAATGACGATTTTCTTCGCCTCGGAGTTGGCGCGCTCCTTGGCTTCGTCGATGATGTCTTGGGCCTGAGTGGCCGCCATGGCACGTGCTTCGCCCTTGATTTGTTCGACCATGGCCGACTTTGCTTCGTCTGCCGTCATGCCACTCAATTGCTCTAGTGCTTCGATGGCCTTGGCGTGATCGACTTCCAAGTCCTTTTGCTTTTTGTCGATGGCTTGAAGCCGTTGTTCAAGCTTTTCTTGGTCGCGTGAGTAGCGCTTTTCCGCTTGCTTGTTTTGGTCGATTGTCCGCTGGAGGTTTTTTTCGGTGCGCTTGATGCGCTCCTCACGTTCGTTCAGCTTGCGGTCCAAATCCTTGCGCTGGTTGGCTTGCTTTTCCTTGAGCTCGATGAACTTTTCTTTGGCCTGGAGGATCTTCTTCTCCTTGATGGATTCTCCTCGCATCTCGGCGTCGCGAACGATGCTGTCGGCTTTGCCCGTGAGCACGCGGAGGAAGAGGAAATAGCCTGCACCACCTCCTGCAAGGAGGCCAATGGCTGCGGCAACAATGGGGGTCATGTCATGATGGGGTTGTCGTCCGTTCCCTCCTCATTGAAGCGCTTGTTGGATGCGTTTGAGAAGGTCGTCGACTTGCGCGGTGGGCCAAGGGTCTGCGGCTGCGTCGCCGTTCGATGGACCAGTGGAACCCGCGTTCTGGCTTTTCGCTTGCACCGCAATTTGAAGGGCCGCCATGGCCATCAAATCGATGCGGTCGGTGATCGCGTACTGCGACTTGAGTTGTGCAATTTGGGCTTCCACGGCTTCCGCGGATTGACGCACGATGTCCACCTCTTCAGGGGACAAGGTCAAAGGGTACGTTCTTCCTCCCAATATGACTTCAAGCGTTTCCATGGCGTGGTTCTCAGCGTGTGAGCAGTGCGATGCAA
>CAZKGY010000362.1:0-1647 GCA_964552305.1 uncultured Comamonadaceae bacterium | reverse complement strand
GAGGCGGCCACGACCACTTCGTCGTCTTCGTACCAGTAGGCTGGGCGGATGCCGTTGGGGTCCCTCATGACGAAGGCGTCGCCGTGTCCTGCCATGCCGCACATGACGTAGCCCCCATCGAAGTCGGCCGATGCGCGTCGCAAGACTTGACCCATGTCGAGGGTGTCGGCAATCCGTTCGGAAATGCTCTGGTTGTCCAAACCGTCGGCCTTGAGCGCTTCAAAACGACGTTGGTTCTCTTCGTCCAGGAAGTGACCAACCTTCTCCAAGACGGTCACCGTGTCCGACTTCTGCTTGGGATGCTGGCCAAGCTTCACAAGCACGTCGAAGAGTTCGTCGACGTTGGTCAGGTTGAAGTTGCCCGCCACCACGAGGTTTCGCGTGCGCCAGTTGTTTTGGCGAAGGAAGGGGTGGCAATTCTCGATTTCATTTTTCCCAAACGTGCCGTACCGCAGGTGTCCCAAGAACAGTTCACCGGTGAAGGCGTGGTCGTTTTGCAGGGCCACCACATCCTGCAGCTCCTCGGCCGTCAGGTCTTTGAAACGCCACATGATTTTTTGGAACAAGTCTTGGATGGGCCGAGAATCGATGGACCGCATGCGAGAGATGTACCGTTTTCCTGGGTTCACGTCCAGCTTGATGTTCGCCAACCCCGCGCCGTCTTGGCCGCGGTTGTGCTGCTTTTCCATCAGCAAGTACATCTTGTTCAAGCCGTAGAACGGCGTGCCGTACTTGTCAACGTAGTGTTGAAGAGGCTTTTTGAGGCGCAGCATGGCAATGCCGCACTCGTGCTGGAGAGAGTCGCTCATGGGCATGGCAAAGTTACACATTCGAAGGCCCGAGGGGGCGATACCTTTGGGCTTCATGGAATCAAACCAAACACCCGAGGCCATGGCGTTGATTCGGGAGGGTTGGGCAGCGGCCAGCAGCATCACAGCACACCTTGACGGCCTGCGTGATGCCGAGGCCAACCCCGACGAATCCCTCGCTCCGTACGACAAGTACATCCCCATCAATCAGCAGCGCGTCAAGCGCATCCGCAAATCCTTGGCAAAGTCGGGGCTACGCGAGGATTTGATGGCGTCCCTTGAAGGCATTCGTCCAGGAACCAAAATGCTGGTCTTGAATGAATTTTGGTGCGGGGATGGGGCACAAATCCTGCCCGTGCACGAAGCCATGGTGGTGGCCGCAGAGGGCAAGTTGGAGGTCCGGGTCTTGATGCGTGACGCCCATCTGGAGGTCATGGATTTGTTCTTGACCAACGGTGGTCGGGCGATTCCCAAGACGGTGCTGATGAACGACGCCCTTGAAGTCCTTGGCACCTGGGGCCCGCGCCCATCCGAGGCGATGGACCTCGTCAAACGGATCAAATCGGACCCAGAAATCGCCCACACCTACAGCCAGCAGGTCCACAAGTGGTACACCCAAGACAAGCAACAGAACATTCAGGCGGAGTTGGCGGTACTTTTGGGGTATGCCCAAGGAGCTTGAGCCTGAAGACTTTTACAAGACGCCGGAAGGCTTCATTGTCTTCACGGAAGCGTACCACTTGAAACGCGGCCATTGTTGCCAAAGTGGATGCAAGCATTGTCCTTACGGCTTTGACAAACGCACCGGTCGTTTCACCAAGAACCAACACAAGCCATG
>CAZKGY010000361.1:0-1660 GCA_964552305.1 uncultured Comamonadaceae bacterium | reverse complement strand
TCGGTGAAGTGCCCTTTCAACACCTTTCGAATCGAGTCGATGCTCTCGTTGTAACGCGCCTCAAGTTGCTTGCCCACGCAAGGCCCCAGGCAATTTCCGATGTGGTATTCCAGGCATACCCGAAACTTTCCCTCGGCAATGTTTTCTTCGGTCAGGGGCAGGCTGCACGTGCGGATGGGGTGCAACGTTTTGCAGAGTGCCAGGACGGCATGCATCGCCTTCACGTTGGAGTAAGGCCCAAAGTATTCGGCCCCGTCCTTGCGCACTTGGCGAGTCGGGAAGATTCTTGGGAATCGTTCGTTTTTGATGACAATGAAGGGGTACGTCTTGTCGTCTTTCAGTTGGATGTTGTAGAGCGGCTTGTGCTCCTTGATCAAGCTGTTTTCGAGAAGCAACGCGTCCGCCTCGCTCGTGGTGACAATCCAGTCGATGGAGGCAATTTTGCGCACGAGCAACCTCGTTTTGCCCGTTTGCCCCTTCACGAAGTAACTCGACACACGCTTCTTCAGGTCCTTGGCCTTGCCGATGTACAGGATGGTGCCGTCTTCGTCGAGGTGTTTGTAGATGCCCGGTTCGTGAGGCAAACGCCCAAGGAGCGCGGAGAGGTGTTCAGGGGTAGGCATCGTTGAACGAAGGTAGGTCGCGCAGTACTTTGGCCCCATGAACGGCAAGGGGACGAACGGCCTGATTTTGGTCACAGGCGCCACGGGCATCGTGGGCATCCCCTTGGTGGTGTCTCTGTTGAAGGAAGGCTTTGACGTCAAGGCACTTCGCCGTTCTTCGAGCCAAGTAGACAGGGTGGAGGACGCCGTACGACGCGTTGACGCGTCGATGCTGGACCGCTTGTCTTGGGTCGCAGGAGACATGACCGATGGCGCGTCGTTGGAACAGGCCCTTGAGGGTGTGTCGTGCGTGTACCATTGTGCGGCCTTGGTGTCGTTTCACCCCGCCGACCAAGCAGCCATGACCAAGGTGAACGTCGATGGCACGGCCAACCTGGTCAACGCCATGCTTCATTGTGGCACGCCCCGTCTGGTGCACGTCAGCAGCGTGGCGGCCTTGGGCCGCAAGGCCGGCGTTCCCACCGACGAAACCACCTTGTTCGAAGAGCATCCAGGCACCACGGCGTATGCACGGTCCAAGCATCGCGCAGAAATGGAGGCCTGGCGAGGGGCAGCAGAAGGGCTGCCTGGCGGGGTGGTGGTGGTCAACCCCGTGGTCGTCATCGGCGAGGGGGATTTCAGCCGCAGTTCGGGCGCGCTTTTTGAGCAGGTGCATCGCGGCTTGAAATGGCACCCAACGGGGTCCAACGGGTTCGTGCACTCGCACGACGTCGCCAGGGCATGCGTGCGTCTTGGGATGTCTGACATTCGCGACGAGCGGTTTGTCCTTTGCGCGGGCACGAAGCCTTACAAGGACCTGATGCAGACGATAGCGAAGCACTTGGGGGTCCCAGGACCCGGCCGGGCGGTTCAGCCATGGATGGCGGGCTTGGCATGGCGGTTGTCAGCCTTGGTCGAGCGGCTGTTTGGCATCCGCGCGCTTGCTACCCGGGAAATCTTGGCCAATACAGGAGCCCACCATGCGTACGACGGGACCAAAATTTCAAGGCACTTGCCGGGGTGGTCTTACACGCCCATCGACCAAGCCATCGCGGTCA
>CAZKGY010000360.1:0-1663 GCA_964552305.1 uncultured Comamonadaceae bacterium | reverse complement strand
CCGGATGTTGGGGAGGGTTGCCGAAGTCGATGGAAGTCGGGCATTACCACAGTTGGGTGGTTGAGGAGGATTCCTTGCCTTCGGGCCTCAAAGCACTCGCCCGCAACGAAAAGGGGTTGCTCATGGCACTGGCGCATGAGTCCCTTCCCGTGGCGGGCGTGCAATTTCATCCCGAATCCGTGCTGACCCCGGAGGGTCGCAGGTTGCTTCAGGATTGGGCTGAATACGCTCAGCGTTGCTTGGCCATCTCGGCCTCGAACGTTTCCTTGAAACGCTCGTAGTTGTAGTCAGCCATGATGCGTTCGTCTTGGGTCAAACGCTCGTTGTACTTGGACACCAACTCGGACCCGGAGAGTTCCACGGCCATGTAGCTGACGTAGCTGCCGTCTGCCTTTTGGGTGAGCCTTTCGCACGCCGTGATGGCGCCAGACAGTTGTTGGTTCACGACGGTGCGGGCCAAGTCGTTGAACGTCTCTGTCACTTCCTCCTTGTTGTTGAATTTGGAGGAGTTGACGTAGTTGTCGGTGACAATTTCCAAGGTCGCATTGATGGAGCGGGCCAAACGCGCTTCGGCGTTGGAACGCGCCATCTTCTTGGCCGTTTCACGGCTCATGCTTTCTCCCGTTGACGTGGCGCGGAAGTGGTCCTTGTCGCTTTTGTAGTCTTCGCCTGCGCAGTATTCCAAAATTTCAACTTCGCCTGCTTGGTTGGGGGTCATGCTCTTTCCGTTGTTGCATCCAGTGGCAACCAAGAGCGTTGAGGCGGCGGCAATCAATCCGAGGGTCAATCGTACGTTCATGGGGTTGTGATTTGTTGATGGTCGAAAAATACGTGTCGGTGGGTACTTGTCAGAAACCGTGCCAAACCTTCACGAGGTCGGGCACAAAGGTCGTTTGAATTTGATCCACGGCTTTGGAGTACGCCACATCCGTGGCGCGTTCGACGTCGCCTTGAACGCCCTTGATGCCCGTCTCTGTCTGCGTGAACAAGACGTCGCCTTGGTCGTTCTTGACGGTGCCTACCACGTCGACGTACATCGTGAAAAAGCCTTGGCCTGAGCCCCCCGGCCTTGCATCGGCCTGCACGAGCATGGAGAGGTCGCCCGGCTGCACGTCTTGTTCTGTGACGAGCACGACGTTCGATTGCTGCAAGGCCTCCTGCAGCGCGGGCAAAAGGAATGGCCGGTTGCGCGTCTTCCCAAACGCCCGTTCCTCCACCGTCAAATGGAGGCGGATTGGCGCGAGCGCGCAGGAGATGCGCAAGGGAGGTGCTTGCAGCGACGCCGACGCGGCCCGCATCGGGTGCATCACCGGCAGGCCTTCAAAAAACGCCTCGGCGTCCACGTTCACCTCGAGGGTGAATTGGTCGTTGCCCGGCTCGATTTTGTCCACCACCACGTTTGCTTGACCCAAGTTGTCGGTGACGACGGAGCCTCGCGTGGGGATGGTGCCTCGGTTGTACTGGTAGGTCAAAGGAACGTTGGGGGCAGGCAAACCATCCAACATGGCCTTCACTTGAACTTGGCCTCGGTAGACGTTTGCCACGTCAAGCGCCAGCATGTCCACGTCAGGTTCGAGAGCTAGCCCTGCCACGCAGGCATCGATGTTTCCCAACAATTCCAGGGGCAGGTTGACAGGGGGGACGCTGCGTTCGTCGATGAGTG
>CAZKGY010000359.1:0-1674 GCA_964552305.1 uncultured Comamonadaceae bacterium | reverse complement strand
TGGAACACGCTCAACCTCGACGTCGATTTGCCAAGCGGCACGGACTTCGTCATTGGCATCGAAGGGGAAAACCAAGGGTTGTACCGAAACAACGCCGTGCCTGACGGCGCCTTTCCGATTCCTGTAGCTGACCGAATCGGCATCACCGGCAACACCACGGACTCGCCGCTGGAGTACTTCTACTATTTCTACAAGTGGGTGGTCGAGTCACCATGTTCTGAGACGGTTGCCACGGAAGAGGTATCCCAACGCATGGCGCTTTATCCCAATCCCAGCCGTGGAGGCTTGCTGTGGGTCGACGGGCTCGAGGACGGCACGGTGGTGGAAGTGTTCAGCCTCGGAGGAACCTGCCTGTGGCGTGACGTGGTACAAAAAGGGGAGCCGATGGACGTGAATGCGCTGCCTTCGGGTATGCACTTTGTGCGGGCCAACGGAAAGGTGCTTGGCAGGGTGGTGTTGATCCATTGACCTCAGGATGCCGTTGATGCTTGTTGACGAAAAAAGTCCTTGCAGGAGTTGAGTACCTTCGCAGTTCGTCCATGTTGAACAACCTCCCATCCACCAAAGCCTGCCGCGCCGCGCTCATTTTGCTGGCGACGTGGTCTTCTGTGGTGGGGTTGGAGTTCGTTCACCAAGCGGGGCACCTGGTCTCGGGCTGCACCCACCACGAACACCACGGCCAGCATCACCACGAGGCATGCGGTGCATGGGATGGTCCCCATGAAGGCGACCACCTGCTGGCCCACCAACACGTGTGCGAGATTTGCGAATGGATGTTTTCGCACTTGACCACGCTGGTCAAGCAAAGACAGCCACAGGAAGCCAAGGAATGGGCGGAGAACCGCCCCGTTCTAGGGACCCACAAAGGATGGTGCGACGCACCGTTCTGGACAACGACAGGAAAAAGGGGGCCGCCTCGAGGCTAAGGCCCACGTTTGTTCCCCTTGTTGTCTTTCAACCTTTTCCTTCATGGATGCCAATCCATCAAGGCATGGTGCATTGGCGACCGTCCTGCTGCATGCGTGCATCCTCTTGTTGTTTCTTGTCTCCACTTCGATGGGGATGCGAGGCCAAGGGGGAGAGCGTACGGCGGTGGAAGGTCACGTGCTTCATGCCGATTCTCAAACCAAATTGCCAGGCGTTCTGGTCATGGCTTGGCCTTGTGGCCTCGCCACGGCCACCGATGCGGCTGGGTCGTTTCGCGTGTCTTGCCCCCATGGCATTGACTCGCTGACGGTCTCGCTGGTTGGGTTCCATACCCAAGTGGTCGTGGAGCCCCAAGGGCACGTGGACGTTGGGTTGGTGGAGCTTGCCGTGACGTTGGGGCAGGTCCGAGTGTCGGCCACGCGTTTTGCGGAGCCAGAAGCCCGAGGGGTCGAACGCATCGACCTGCTGCAATCGCTCGATGCCACCCCAGGACTGCAAAGCCTCGATTTGGGGGCTGGCATGATTCAGCCGGTGGTGCGCGGGCTGTACGGAACACGGGTTGCGGTGCTGGAAGACGGCGTGCCTCAACAGGGAGGACGCTGGGGTAGCGACCACGGCATCCTTGTCGCCCCCGAGTTGCAGGTGGCTGTCGCCTGGGTGCCGGGAGGTGGCCATGCATGGATGGGGCCTGATGCCGTCGGCGGAGGCCTCCGGTTTCAATCGCCTTCACGATTGAATTCTCCCGGA
>CAZKGY010000358.1:0-1681 GCA_964552305.1 uncultured Comamonadaceae bacterium | reverse complement strand
CCCGCCAATCGAAACAGGCAAATTCTATTTCCATGAGGTCCAAGGGTGGTCGCTGATCGACGCCGCAAGCAAGCAATCGGTGGGGACAATTTTGCACGTGGTTGAGCACGCGGCGTATCCCATGCTGGAGGTTGACTTCGATGGCCGAGGCGAAGGGTTTGTGCCCTTGCCCGACCACGTGCAAGTCGTTGTACGACGCGAAGATCAGATGCTCGAGGTTGACCTGCCCGAAGGCCTGCTTGACGTGTACTTGAACGACGACGAGGACATGGACGACGAGGCAGCGTTGGGCCTTGAGTGAGCCCGCAAGGCATTCTCCACATCTTTGGGTCAGTGGGTGTGAACAAGTGATGCCGTGGCAACCGTTGATTCTCCGCGGACCATTCTACTTTGATGGCGTTGATTGAACCACTTCGGCCCTTCGTTCTGAATGGCCCCAACACCAACCGACCCCATGGCCGCAACTCCCGTCGCGAAACCCAGTGCCAAAAAGGATTCCACCCGCCCTGCCAAGCCATCCAAGGGCAAGAAGACCAAACCCTCGACGAAAGTCACTACCAAAATCTACGTCCTTGACACGTGCGTGCTCCTGTTTGACCACAGCGCCCTGACCAACTTTGAGGACAACAAGGTGGCGATCCCCATCACGGTGCTCGAAGAGCTCGACCGCTTCAAAGTCGGAAACGAAACGAAGCATTTCGAGGCGCGAGCTTGCATCCGCATCATCGATCGCCTGAGCAGGGAACACACCTTGCAGGATTGGATTCCCGTGGAGAATGGCCTTGGTGGTGAGTTGAAAATCATCATGGACGGCGATTGCGAAGCGGGTGCCACCAAGCAGGTGTTTGTGGAGAGCACCAACGACCACAAAATCCTTGACGCGGCGTTGTGCTTGCAAGCCAACGAACCGGAGGCGAAAGTGATTTTGGTCTCCAAAGACATCAACCTCAGGCTCAAGGCCAAGGCACTCAACCTTCCCGCAGAAGATTACCAGACCGGCAAAGTCAAGGACAACCGACACATGTTCACGGGCAAATCGGTCGTGGACAACGTGGACAGCGACGTCATTCGACGGTTGTATCTGGACGGGGTGTCACGCAAGGTCACCTCGCTGGGCAACGACAGGCAACACAACCACTTCTACATCTTGAAAGACGGTTCGGCGAGTGCGATGGTCTTCCACAACGAGCAGAAGCGTACGTTGGAACGTGTCGACAAGGCCTACGCCTACGGCATCAAGCCACGCAACGCGGAACAAGCCTTCGCCCTGCACGCCATTCAGAACCCCGACGTCAACTTGGTGACCATTTGTGGGGTGGCTGGCACGGGGAAAACGCTGTTGGCGCTTGCGGGTGCCTTGGAGCAGCGCAACCGTTACGACCAAATCATCCTCGCCCGTCCCATCGTGGCGCTGAGCAACAAGGATTTGGGGTTCCTGCCTGGCGATGCGGAGGAAAAGGTGAATCCGTACATGCAGCCGCTCTTTGACAACCTGAACTTCATCAAGAACCAGTTTGGGCCCAACGAACGAAAGAATCGAATCATCGAGGACATGAAGGCCGAGGGAAAGATTCAGATTTCGCCCCTTGCCTACATCCGTGGGCGCTCGTTGTCCAACGTGGTGTTCATCGTGGACGAGGCCCAGAACCTCACGCCACACGAGGTCAAGACCATCATCACC
>CAZKGY010000357.1:0-1700 GCA_964552305.1 uncultured Comamonadaceae bacterium | reverse complement strand
TGGGCTCGCCTGCCACATGTTGCAGCGATTTCAACACAAACGGATTGTGCGACAACGAAGAAGTCGTCGGTTGCACCTACGCCGCAGCCCCGAACTACAACCCTGACGCCACCATGGACGATGGCTCCTGCCTCCTGACCTGCACTGGCGATTTGAACGGCGACGGCATCATCCAATTGACCGATTTGCTCGACTTTTTGACCAGTTACGGCAACTCGTGCAATTGACGCCTCCAACAACTCCTTGACCCAAGAACACCACCCTCATGCATTCACGACAGCATCCCCTTTTCCTGGGAGTCTTTTTGCTCCTGACCGCGGCATGGAACCCCACGAAGGCCTTGGCACAACAGGGCAGTCCCTGCGACGCACTTGTGATTCAATCCGTGCCCGCCACGGAGTTGGACGAACTTTGCGCAAGCCCATTCGGGTGCCTTGGTGGGGAAGAGTGGGTCACGCTGAGGATTTACGCCAAGCCTGATTTGGCGACCAGCGAAGTGTTCAAGGTGTACGGCACAGCGGACGAACCTCTCCGAATCCTCTCGGAATTTGAGGCTTACAACTCCATCGAAGGATTGACGGTGTCTTCGCAAGAAGACTGCGCCAACCTCAACAACCTGTGTTCTTTGTCAGACTCCTACATGACCATCGGGTTGACTGAGGAAGCCGAGAGCTTTTCCGGGGTGTCGGCCGCCGTCAATGCGGAAATCTATCCAAGCGGGTCCGCCGAGGATTTCGCGTTCTTCGCCTTTGACGTGGCGGACGATGAATTCACCAGCCTCAACGACGTGAATCCCCTGGATTTGTCGGGGCCTGAAGAACAGGGATGGGGCGTGTTTGTGGAAGACGTGCTTCCGCAGCATTGCAAACCTGACGGGCAAGGGCTCGTGCTTTTGGCCCAAGTCACGGTGGTGCTCAATTCCGAGGTGAGTGGCCAAATCAACTACGCCATGCTGCCCAACGGCGACCTCAACGAAGCGCCGACCACCGCATCCATCCCCTTCCACATCTCAGAAGCCACTTTGGGCCTGAACTTGAGTTTTTACCAAGAAGGGTCGGACGAGCTTCTTTGCCTTTTTGGAGGATGCATGGACGAAGCGGCTTGCAACTTTGATGCGGAGGCCGTCATCGACGACATGTCATGCTGGTTCCCTGCCGATTCGCTGTGGTGCGACTGCGACGGCAACGTGCCCGATGTACTGGGAGAATGTGGGGGGGATTGCGCCTTGAACGTGGATGGTGACTGCTTCTGCGACGACGCGTCTTCCATGGACCCGGACCTTTGCACCAACCTCAATGCGTGCAACTTTTACGCCTGCGACGAACCTGACAACGCCCCTTGCCTGTTCCTCGATTGCGCGGGTGAGTGCGGCGGGCTTGACTCGTCGTGCGAAGGATGCACAAGTCCCTTGGCCTGCAACTTTGAACCTTCCGCTTCCGAGGATGACGGCTCGTGCGAATTCACCTCTTGCGCAGGCTGCACCTACCCTTCTGCGTGCAACTTTGACGCAACAGCCTCCCTCGACGACGGCTCCTGTCTGGTCCTTGATTGCGCCGGTGTGTGCGGTGGAAATGCCCAATTCGATGCCTGCGGGGTATGCAATGGCAGCGGCAACACGTGCCTCGGCTGCACCGATGCGGAGGCGTGCAACTTCAGCCCGGGTGCGATCTTGGATGATGGTTCCTGCGAATTCCTGAGCT
>CAZKGY010000356.1:0-1702 GCA_964552305.1 uncultured Comamonadaceae bacterium | reverse complement strand
CCACTTCGTGAGGTGGCTGCCCACCCCGAGGATGAGCCCCAAGCACACCAAAAGCAGCAACACCGAGCCGATGTAACCCATCACGTAGCCGCGCGCGCCGAGCTTGTCGTGGTCTTCCGGCGGGGCGATTTCTGGGAGGTAGGCGTTGTAAAATCCGAGGCTGCCCCAGAAGCCGATGTTCGCAAGAAACAGCGACCCCATGCTCCATTCGAGTTGGTCCGGGTTGAACCAAAACATGCTGATGCATCCCGCCGCCCCAGCGTAACAGAAGGCCTTCATGAAAGCCAGCTTCTTGCCCGCATAATCGGCCATGCCGCTGAGCAGGGGGCTAAGCACGATCACCAAGACGAAGCTCATGGCCAAGACGTAGCTGTAAAGCTGGGTGTTGACGAATTCCATGCCCCAGAATTCAACCACGTCGTTCACGATGTTGCCGGCATCGTCCTTTTCGGTGGTGAGGGCGTTGTAAAAGATTGGGAAAATGGTGGTCGTGATGACCAGCGAGTAGACGCTGTTGGCCCAATCGTACATGGTCCAGGCTTTTTGGACGTCTTTGCGATGTTCCCTGTTCCCCGGTTCGGATGCCATGGTCCCAAGATAGGCCATGGATGACCCATGGGGGGTTGTACCTTTGGGCTTCATGCAAAACGACGGTTCGTACGACGTGGTGGTGGTAGGCGGTGGCATCGTGGGGGCCGCAACGTTTTTCAAGCTTCAGAAGCGGTTTCCCGAACGGCGAATGCTGTTGATTGACAAGATGCCACGCCTCGCGGATCACCAAACCGGCAACAACTCCGGGGTCATCCACTCGGGCCTCTACTACAAGCCTGGGTCGCTCAAAGCGACCAACTGCGTTCAAGGCCGACGTGAGCTCGTGCAGTTTTGCAAAGACCACGATGTTCCCCACGACGTGTGTGGCAAGGTGGTGGTGGCCGCCGACGAATCGGAACTCCCTATGTTGGAGAAGATCCATGGCATCGGCAAGCAGAACGACATCGAAAACCTCGAGCGCATCGACGCCCACCAGCTCAAGGAAATTGAACCCCATTGCGAAGGGGTCGCCGCCTTGTGGGTCGGGTGCACAGGCATCGTGGATTTCCGCGACGCCACGGAGAAAATGGCCGCCGCGGCACTGGCCATTCAACCGGGAAGCGAAGTGCGCTTGGGCGAGGAAGTGGTCGACCTTGGTCCCGAAGGCGACGGCTCGGTGATTCGCACCAAGATTGCTGGCGAAGCCCGGACCTACCATGCCGACAAGGTGGTGGTCTGTGCAGGGTTGCAAGCGGACCGGCTGGCCCGCAAAGACGGCGTGGCCTTGAAAGAGCGTGTGGTCGGCTTTCGAGGCGACTATTACGAACTGGAAGACCACGCCAAGCACAAGGTTCGGAACCTCATTTACCCGGTGCCTAACCCGGACTTTCCCTTTTTGGGCGTGCACTTCACGCGCATGACGAACGGAGAAATCGAATGTGGGCCCAACGCCGTGTTCACCTTCAAGCGGGAAGGCTATGGCAAAACCGACTTCGACCTTCGTGACACGATGGAGGCCTTGGGATACGGTGGCACGTGGAAGCTGTTCTTCAACAACATGACGTTTGGCATCAACGAATACCGCCGTGCGTTCTCCAAGCGTCTCTTTTTGAAGACACTTCAGCGCCTGGTGCCTTCGCTGACGATGGACGACATCCGGCCCGGACGCGCC
>CAZKGY010000355.1:0-1703 GCA_964552305.1 uncultured Comamonadaceae bacterium | reverse complement strand
AGGTATTTCTGCCAGTTGGTGCCCCCGGTGGCGGCAATGTCCACGGGGTCTTTGTGCAGGTAGCGAACGGCGCTCTTGTAGTGCGCCAACGGCCAATTCACGTTCACGTTGATGTCGAGCCAACGAAGTGCCGCCACCAACTCGGCAGAGGGCCCTCCTGGCAGGTTGCGCGCCAACACGCGAACGTTGCAGGCGTGCATGGTCCGAGCCAAACGCTCCAGTTCGTCGTCGTACTTGGCTTCGAATTGCTTCAACGTGAGGGTCTTTGCTCCACTTTGGAGTTCGACGGCCCCTTCGCGCCAATACAGGTGGCTCATCAATTCGGGCACGTCTTCCAGCCCATGGTCTTCGTATTGGTCACGAAGGTTGTGGTGGACAATGCGGTCGAGGGTCGTTGAGCACACCTCGATTTTCCGGTATTGGGCGCTTTGGAAGCCCGAGGCGGGAAGCAGGGACATCCGGAACTTCATGAATTCCTTTGGATCCATCCCGTCCACCATGATGTCAAAGCTGGTGGTGAGCGCTTCGAAGTACCGGTTGACACGTCGCACTCGCTCCAGCAGGACCCCGTCGGTGAGCACGCCCTCTCGGGCCTGTTGAGACATGAGCTCGAACTCGTGCAAGGTCAGTTTGAAGTAGAGCTCCGTGATCTGGTGGTACACGATGAACACCACCTCGTCGTGGAACGGGGTTTGAGGCCGTTGGAGGCTCAGCAAGGTATCCAGGTGGATGAGGTCCCAATACGTCCGGTAGTCGGCATACAGCAAGCCATCCAGGTAGCTGCTGAGGTCTTGACCCATGGCGGCGTACTTCTCTTGCAGCTGCCCGAGTTTTTCCAAGATGGCGGCGTCAAACCCACCTGCCTGTTGCTCATTTGACATGTCTGCAAGTTCGGAAAGTGGGCCTGCGTCGCAACCCCGCAAGTTGAAGGGTTGTCAACGGCGACGGAAAGCGTCACTCAATGGTGGCGATGCACTTCAGCTCGATGGCAATGGGTGTTGGCAACCGATTGATTTCCATGGTGGTGCGGCATGGCTGGTTGTCCTTGAAGTACTCGGCGTACAGCTTGTTGAACGTGTGGAAATCGCGGTTCATGTCCACGAGAAACACCGTGACGTCCACGAGCTGTTCCCAGCTGCTTCCGCTGGCTTCGAGGATGGACTTCACGTTGGCGAAGACGCTGTGGACTTGCGCTTCAAAATCGAAGGCCTTGAAGTTGCCGTTGTGGTCCAACTCCAATCCTGGAACGCCACTGTCGTTCGCGTCGCTTCCGGCCGTTCGAGGACCGACACCACTCAGAAACAAGAGGTTGCCAACCCTGCGGGCGTGGGGG
The DNA here is from genome assembly GCA_964552305.1 of uncultured Comamonadaceae bacterium. GTDB lineage: Bacteria > Bacteroidota > Bacteroidia > Flavobacteriales_D > Sanyastnellaceae > UBA11663. Next base: position 370 of record CAZKGY010000355.1, on the reverse strand, counting down.
TAAAGCCCAACTGGTTTGGGGGCGTTGGAGGTGGAGATGCGTTCGCTCATGGTGCGAAGGTAGCATCCATCCTTCGGCACACGCCCGGGATTTTCGTGTGTAATTAATTGTCTTTCGACGACTCAGACCATAGATTCGTCGAAAACTGTACCGAATGAAACAATTGATTGCGACGCTTTTTGTGGCGTCATTCCTCCTTGTTGGGTTCGCCTCTGTGGCGCATGCCAACCCTGATTCCTGCGACGTAACCATTGATTTTGACCAATACGCTATGCCGTTGCAATTCGGCGGGGCGGCCGGCAACATGCCTGGTGATGAAATTTTTGCGGAATACGGCTGGCCATTCACCATCCACAACATGGCAGGGTCG
>CAZKGY010000354.1:0-1719 GCA_964552305.1 uncultured Comamonadaceae bacterium | reverse complement strand
CACAAGGGTGGGCACGTAGAGCAAACTGCCCGCACCGACCATGGCAGCGAGGAGTGCCTCCACCCACCAGTCGCGTTGCATGCCCAGCATCGAGCAAGAAGTCAAAAGGGCAAGTACGATGCCCGACTGAAGAGCCTTCCCCAAATCGCCCATCCCAATCCGGAGTCGCTTCATGACCCAGCCGGTGGTGAGCATCCATTGCATCCCAGAGGCAATCACCACCGCGTAGGCGGCCCCGGTCAGGCCCATGCCCCTGTCAAGGGCAGCCCAAACGCCCGCGCCCACCGCGACGAAGAAAACGACCTTGATGCCTATGCCCGCGCGAAGACCGTCCAGCGCCCTCAAGTTGGCGTCGCCAAGCTTGGTCAACGCACGAAAGGCCACGGCGGCGAACAGGATTTGAACCGCCGGCGCAGCGCCCTCGAATCGGTCACCCAGGAACAACCACGTGACGCCTTCGGCTTGGATGACCAGGGCAGAGGCGAGCGGGATGGTCGCAAGGGCCACGAGGTGCATGGCACGCATTGTGACACGCCGCATTTGCACGTCGTCGTTTTGGATGCTCGACAGGCCGCTGAACAGCACGCTGTCCCCGAGTTTGCCCAAGACCGTGATGGGCTGTCCCATGAGGTGAACCGCCCGGTCGTACAACCCGGTTTGTCCCGTCGAAAGCTTTTCGCCCACCAGGTAGACGTCCACCTTGGCCGAGGCGTAGGTGAGCAAGTTGAATGCGGTGCTGCGCAAGCCGTAGCCGAGCAATTGTCGGATGCGTGAAATCCTGAACCCATGCGTCACAGGGATTGGGGCAAACCACAGGTAGCCGAGGCTCAGCACGGTGTTTTGCACCAACAACGCACTCACGTAAGCCCAAACCCCCGCACCCTGATACGCCATTGTCAGCCCCACACCGAGGTTGCCAACGACCATGCCCAACAGGGCGCATCCTGTGAGCGCCTTGAAGTTCATGTCTCGCACAAGCAGGCTTCGAGAGACCACGCTGAAGCCAGAAATCACGAAGCTCAGGGAGATCCAGCGCAAGACGGGCCGGAGCGTGGGCTCCCCGTAGTGGTGCGCTACCTCTGGCGCGGCGACGAACATGGCGCCGAAGAAGGCCAGCCCCAAGGCGGCGCTGAACCACCACGCGGACGACACGTGTTTGGGTTCAAGTTGGGCAGACTGCACGACCGAAGGGCCGATGCCTACCTGGGCAAAAATTTCCACCACGCCCACCACAATCAGTGCAATGGCCATGATGCCGAAGTCCTCCTGGGTCAGGAGTCCCGCAAGGATGCGTATGTAAACAAGTTGCAGGACGACCTGCAGCAGCACGTTGAGGCTTTGCCAGCTCAGCGAAGCCCCCCAAGAGGGCGTGCGGCCCTCTTCCGCCATCAGCGGGCGATGCTTACGGCGCGTCGTTCACGAATGACGGTGATCTTCACCTGACCAGGGTAGGTCATTTCGTTCATGATGCGTTGGCTGATGTCAAACGACAACTGGTCCGCCTGGTCGTCGCTCACCTGGTCGCTTTCCACCATCACGCGCAGCTCACGGCCGGCTTGGATCGCATAGGATTTGGTCACCCCGGGGTATTCCAAGGCCAAATTCTCAAGATCCCTCAAGCGTTGGATGTAGGCTTCCACCATCTCGCGGCGGGCTCCAGGCCGGGCGCCGCTGATGGCGTCACAGACTTGGATGATGGGGGAGAGGAGCGAGGTCATT
>CAZKGY010000353.1:0-1724 GCA_964552305.1 uncultured Comamonadaceae bacterium | reverse complement strand
CCCCGGTGGAAAGGACACCCTTGATCCCGTGTGTGTCACTTGCCACACGGGGCTTGAGGCTTCAGGCGCGTGTTGGCGCCGAAGCACGAAGGTGGTCTCGAACGGCATGCACAACGGTTCAAGCACGAAAAACACCTCGCCGTGGATGTCATGGCTTCGCCCGTCACCAACCACCAAGCGTTGGCTCATCCGGGTGTCGTAACGAAGAACCTTGATGTCGAGCTGGGAAAACGGTTCCACTTCCCATTGCGAAGGGGGCATCTCTTCCATGCCACCCACCAACGCCAACCCCTCAGGGTCTCGAAACGACAGCGCCACGCGGCCAAACATGCTGTCCGTCGAATGGGAGGAAACCACCCAATCGCCGCGCCCGATGTCCAAGTCGAACACGAGGTCCATCGCACCATCCTCTTGGTTGGCCAAAGACACCCCAAGCTCAAAGGGAACCTCAGAATTTTCGTCCGACTGTGCCGCGCTCCAAACCGGCACAACCAACCAAAACAACGCCACGAAGCGCGCAATTGTGGACCCAAGTGTCATGGACGCAAATTTAACGCATGCCCGGCGAGACTTCACGGAACCTTACCGCAAGAACATTGACTCCAAATCCATGGTTCTCAATGCATGACACATCAACCGCCCTCCCCCTACAACGTCCCTTCGGTGTTGCACGGAACCAAGTTTTTGGTGAATGGACGACTGGAATCTTGGACGGGGCCCTCGAGCGAAGTGAGGAGTCCGATTTTGACGTCTGACGAGCACGGGGCAGAACGCACGCTACTCGGTTCGGTGCCAGACTTGCCTGCTGAGGAAGGTCTGCGCGCCTTGGAGTCGGCATGCGACGCATACGACCACGGCCGAGGTGTTTGGCCTTCGTCGTCGGCATCCGACCGAATCGCCGCGATGGAGAAGTTCATCGCCTTGATCGAACCCAAGCGCGACCAAGTGGCCGAGCTTTTGATGTGGGAGATCGGGAAGAAGCGTAGCGACGCCGAGAAAGAATTCGACCGCACCGTGGTGTACTTGAAGGACACCATTGAGGAATACAAAAAGCTTCACCGTGAGGGCAGCCACATCAACTCCGTGTCAGGCGTCCTGGCCCAAATCCGTCGGGGACCGCTGGGCGTTGTGCTCTGCCTCGGGCCTTTCAACTATCCCTTGAACGAGACTTTTTGCGTGTTGCTTCCTGCCATCTTGATGGGCAACACGTGCGTCTTCAAACCCGCCAAGTACGGGGTGCTTCTCATGGTGCCTTTGCTCGAAGCATTTGCCGAGAGCTTCCCTCCTGGTGTGGTGAACATCGTGTTTGGGCGAGGCCGAACCTTGGCCAGCCCCATCATGCAATCTGGGCGCATCGACGTCCTTGCCTTGATTGGCAACAGCAAAAGCAGCAACGCCTTGATCTCGCAGCACCCCAAGCCCAACAGGGTCCGACAGGTGCTCGGACTCGAAGCGAAAAACCCAGCCGTGGTCTTCCCCGACGCAGACCTGGACGTGGCGGTGAGAGAATGCGTCAAAGGCGCTTGGAGCTTCAATGGCCAGCGGTGCACCGCACTCAAGGTGATCTACGTGCACAAGGACATCCGAGAAAAGTTCCTCGAAGCGTTCGCCGAGGCCACGGACGACCTCGTCATGGGCAGCCCCTTGGTGGATGCAGACATCACCCCACTTCCTGAGGTTGGCAAAATCGAGGCCATGCAGGCCTACATCGACGAGGCCATCCA
>CAZKGY010000352.1:0-1745 GCA_964552305.1 uncultured Comamonadaceae bacterium | reverse complement strand
GCCCCGAGAGAGGTCGATCGCTTCGTAGGAGGCTTCCGTGGCGCTCAGGACCGTGGTCACAGGCTGGGCGGGCAGGGTTTCCTCGTGCACCGTGTCAAACCATTGCCAACGAACAAACAGGCTGTTGTCCAGCCCCGCAAGCCCCCGGTCCAAGGCGAGTTCCACCTCCTCCCCGCTGTATGTGGGTGCTTGGTGCAGGCCGACGTCGTTGAAGGTGAGGATTGAAACCGTTCCATTGGCGTTGTAGCGTCGGAGCTCGGCCTCGTGGAAGTCAAACACGAGCTCGACCCCCATCCCTTCGGCAGAGAACCCCGTGGTGGCGTTGGCGTCGGCGTCGACCCACAGCTCGATGCCGTGGTTGATGATCGTTTCATCCAAGGCCAATTCCTCGCCCAACGACACCCGCCAAAACATCCACGCGTCGTTCGACGTGGCCTGGGTCCGCTGAAGGTGGACGTTGCCCATGTTCTCTCCAGCCAACCCGACCTCCTCCCAGTCCTCAAAACGCTGGTCGAGCATGATTTGGGCAGAAAGCAAGGCAGGCATCCAAGCCAAAAGCAGGGCAACACTTCTCATAACCCCAAGTTACACCCAAGATCTCCAAAAGCCGGCGACGCACGCCCAACCTGGAAGATCCTGGTGCATTTTTGCACCCGTGAAGCACCTCCTCTCCGTCTTGGCCGCCGGCCTCTTCATGGCCTCAGCCACTTTCGCCCAAACAACCGAAGAAGCCCCCACCATGATGGCTCAGGGCATGGTCAAGTTGAACTTGACCGACTTCGCGTTTGGCAAGTACAGCATGAGCTACGAGCGCATGTTCGAAGGATGGACGACTGCCGAGTTGACCGTGAGTGGCATTGGGTTGACGTCCCAGAGTTCCGCCTACTCCATTGCCCGCCCGGCGTACGACCCCTTGGACAGCTACTACATCGATTACCCGATTCCAGCTGACGTGGAGGCGGTCTACAGCGGGTGGGAAGTGACGTTGGCGGCCCGCAAGTACGGATGGGTGGACCAAGGCATCCCTGATGGCTTCTACGCGAGCGTCTTTGTCACCGTGGGCGGCGTGAGCGTCACCATGGACGAGCGCATCCCCGTGTTGGACTTCGACCCGGACACGGTGGATTGGGCGCTCGACGCGTTCGTCGACGAGATCGACCACACCCTGGACGTCAAGCGCTGGGGGTTTGGGGTGACGCTCGGGTACCAGATGCTCGCGGCGAACGGCCTCGGCGTCGATGCCTACATCGGTCCCATGTTCCGCGGCATCACGCGGACCTACGACATGCCCGGGCAATCCGCGGCTGACGCCGAGCGCATCGTGGAACAGCGCCTGAACAACTACTACTTCCTCCCCGGCATGAACCAGGCGATTTACTTCGCCAACACCGGCCCTTGGTTCGCAGGCGGAATCAGGGTGTCGATGGCGTTCTGACTGTCCTCAGGAGAGTTGCTCGCCGTGCTGCGAGCCGTCAAGGCCTTCCTTTTCTTGCTTCTCGGTGACGCGCATGGGAATGGCCGCGTTCACGAGCACAAACAACCCGTAGCTCAGCCCAAACGTCGCCACGGCGACCGCCACCAAGGCAGCCAGATGCTTCACGAACACCTCGGAGGTCCCGTAGACAAGCCCCACTTCTTCAGCGAGGACGCCGGTGAGCACCATGCCCACGTAAAAGAAGGCCAAACCAGGCGTCATCAACAACACAAACGCGCTGGCCACCACCATCCACGCGGTGTCTCCCGCG
>CAZKGY010000351.1:0-1747 GCA_964552305.1 uncultured Comamonadaceae bacterium | reverse complement strand
TGCCGCCCACCACCAGGCCTTCAGGCCGACGAACCAACCGTCCTGCCGCTGGATACAACCCCTCGTTGTTGAAGCCCATGCGGTTCAGGATGCCTTCGTCCTCCACGAGACGAAACAGCCTCGGTTGCGGGTTGCCTACTTGGCTGCGGGGGGTCACGGTGCCAATCTCCACAAAGCCAAACCCAAGCATTTGCAACGCAGGCAACCACTTGGCGTCTTTGTCAAAACCTGCTGCCAAACCCACCGGATTCGGGAAGGTCAATCCAGCCACGGTGACTGCACGCCCTTCGTTGCGCTTGGCCACTCGTTTCAGCATCCACCATCGCACGCCCGGAATGCGGCTTGCGACCATGAGCAAGTCCATGGCGAGGTAATGCGCCCGCTCGGGATTGGCCAGGAAAAACAGGGGTTTGAGGACTGATTTGTACACGGCGCAAACATACTTCGGGCCTTCATTCCGGCGTGAGATTGTGGAAAACCCTGTGGATAGCGTTCATGAAGACGCCCTCTTCACGCCCAAAACCACGGCCTAGCTTTGAATCCCAAGGATGAAGAACCTGGGACTACTCAGCTGGCTATCAAAGAAAAAACTCACCGACGAACAGGTCGCGAACATCTTCGTGAACACCTCGTTCGAGACGGTGGAGCGAGGCTGGCCTCAGGTGGCAGAATTCTTGAACGCCGCCCCCGAATTTGAGCAAAGCCCCCAACTCAACCCCGAGGACTATGGCAAGTTCTTGATGGTTGTGGTGTCTGCGAACCTCGGGATGATTCCGAAGCACTTCGATCCAGGGGTCGACCGCGCCATCATCCAGCGGTGTTGCGCCAAGTTTGGGTTTGCGCTGGGCTTACCACCAGAGACGTTTGCCAAAAAGGTCAAGGAATTCCGGAGCTTCATGAAGGAAGTCAACCGTCCCAGCAAAAACACCCTGACGGCGATGACGCGGGCCGTGTGCTACAAGTACGGCGTGATTGATTTCCAGGAACCGTACTTCCGCGACATGAACGTGCCCAACCCGATTTTGCAAAAGAACCTGCGTGAGGTCATGGAGCACTTCTTGTGGGACTGGGAAGACTTCGTGGACCAATACCGCGTGGTCAAAGCACCCAACGAAGACGCCTTATGACACATCCATGCGCGCCAGGTCGCGCGTGATGTCCTTGTCCTTCAGCGACTGACGCTTGTCGTGAAGCTTCTTGCCTTTCGCCACCGAAAATTTCAGCTTGGCGTAGCCACTCGGCGCCACGAACAAGAGGGTAGGCACAAGCGTCACCCCCACGTCCTTCACCTTTTTCTGGAGCTTTTTGATTTCGGTTCGCTGCAAAAGCAACTTCCGTTTTCTGCGAGGGTCCTGCGGCACGTAACCGGCGTTGGGGTACTCGGCCACGTACATGTTCAACACCCATGCCTCTCCACCCTCCAGCCGACAGTAGGACTCCGTGATGCTCGCCTTGCCCGCCCGAATCGACTTGATTTCTGAACCCGACAAAACCAGCCCCGCGGTGAACTCGTCCGTGAGGAAATAGGTGTACGACGCCTTTTTGTTCTTGATGTCGACGGGCATGAAGCGAAGGTACATCGAGGACATTTGGAAAGGCATCTCGGGCGCTCGAACTTGTGCGGCCATGCATTCCGACGCCCTGTTCAAAATGCCCAAGGTGGAGCTTCATTGCCACCTCGAACTCGCCTTTCGGCGCAAAACCCTCCAACAATGGGCCATCCAACGAGGAATGGACGTGTCGAACG
>CAZKGY010000350.1:0-1768 GCA_964552305.1 uncultured Comamonadaceae bacterium | reverse complement strand
ATGGCTGGCTCAAGACAAGGAGCCTCGAACGCTGGCGTGGTGGTCGCCGTGGTGGGTCCTACGGCGTCTGGCAAAACCTCGCTGGCCATTCGATTGGCCCAATCGTTGTCCACCGACGTGGTCAGCGCAGATGCACGCCAAGTCTACCAATCGATGCCCATTGGCACGGCCGCCCCAACCGCCGAGGAGTGCGCCCAAGCCACCCACCACCTCACCGAATTTCTTCCTCCCTCCACGCTGTACAGCGCAGGGACGTTCGAGCAAGACGCCGTCCCCCTCCTCGACCAGCTCTGCGCAACCCGTGGCAGCGCCATCCTCTGTGGGGGGTCCGGGATGTACGTCAAGGCTGCCCTGGAGGGACTGGACCCTTTGCCCGCGGATTTGGCGATTCGAAACACGCTCAATGCACGGTTGAAGGCCGAAGGCTTGGCCCCTTTGGTGGAGGAATTGGCTGCACTTGACCCCTTGCATTGCGGCACGATGGACACACAAAACCCGCAACGCGTCATTCGCGCGTTGGAGGTGTGCTTGGCTTCGGGCAAGCCCTTCTCCAGCTTTCATCAAGGGCAGCCCAAAGCAAGGAACTGGCGCGCAATCCAGGTAGGGCTTCGTCCCGAGCGGTCGTGGCTTCGCGAACGCATCGCCCTCCGAGCCAACGCCATGATGGAGGCTGGATGGTTGGATGAGGTTCGGGCACTGCTTCCACACGAAGGGCAAAACGCACTCAACACGGTTGGATACAAGGAACTGTTCGCCCACTTGAAAGGCGAGCTTTCCCTCGAAGAGGCCGTCGAACTGCTCATCACCCACACCCGGCAATTCGCCAAGCGCCAATTGACGTGGTTCCAAAAGGACCCCAACGTGCAGTGGTTTGACTTCAACGAATCCACCCAAGCCGACGCACTGAACGAAGCGCACGATTGGGTGTTGAATGCATGCAAAGACATGCGTCCATGAAACCAGGCACCCCCATTGACCACTTCGATCACCAAGTCGCGGAAGACTTGGAATTCGACGTGATACGCGGGCTGCTGGCGGACTTGGCGGGGTGCCCCACCAGCGTAAAGCGCGCCGAAACCCTCGTTCCGAGCAAAGACCGTTCTTGGGTGGTCCGCACGCTTCAAGAAACCGACGAAATGCGTCGTATCCGTCAAGCGGGCGCGGGCTTCCCTCACCTGGAATTCGAAGAAATCAAGCGCGAGATCAAGCTCCTCTCCGTCAGGGACAGCGTCCTTGACGAAGCCGGGTTTCGCCGCATCTCGACCGCGTGTCGCATCATGAATGGGGTGCTTGAGGTCCTTGCCGCCTCCGAAGAACCTTGGCCCCGGCTCGAGGCGGTGGTTGCGGGCCAAGAACCGCAGTGGGAAATGATCGAGGCCATCGACTGCGTGTTTGATGCCAAAGGCCACATCCGCGACGACGCCTCCCCCGGGCTAACGTCCATCCGTCAGGACATGACGGCCATTCGGCGCAAAATCAACCGGTCGTTCCTGAGGGCCATGAAGACGGTACAAGAGAAGGGGCAGCTCGCCGACATCAAGGAAGGGTTTGTCCAGGAGCGCCGTGCCCTCGCTGTCATCAGCAGCTACAAGCGTCAAGTCAGTGGCGCCGTGCTCGGCAGCTCCAACACCGGATCAGTGACCTTCATCGAGCCTGGCTCCTGCATTCCCTTGAACCACGAGATGGAGTTGCTTCGGGACGACGAACGCAAGGAAATTCGGGCGATTCTTCGCGAACTGACGCGCAACATCCGGCGCCACTTGCCCCA
>CAZKGY010000349.1:0-1794 GCA_964552305.1 uncultured Comamonadaceae bacterium | reverse complement strand
CTTGGTATGTGTTGAACACGGCGGCCAACGGCCTTCCCGACGCCACGGGTAGGGTGCTCATCCTTCAAGTGACCACGGCAGGAACGGTTTCAGGGCAATTGAATTGCCAGATTTTCCCAAATGGCGAAGGAGACGATGCCGTGGTGGTTTCAGTGGCATTCGATGGCACTGGAACGTTTGGGCTGCCTGAGGTGCTGGGATGCACCGATGCGATGGCTTGCAACTTCGACGCCGAAGCGAACGTCGACAACGGCAGTTGCGTGTACGACGTGGACGTTGATGGCATTTGCGACGACCAGGACCCATGCGTGGACGTGGGATTGCCATACTGGACCCATTTCCCTGCAGACGACACCATTGCTTGCGACGAAATCATGCCAAGCATTTTCGACACGATGCCGGAGGCTGCGGACAGTTGCAGCGCGGTTGAGGTTGAGTGGGTGAGTGACGGACCGTTTGGGTTCCCGTTCCCCTGCTTGCAGAGTTACACGTGTCCGAGGGTTTACAGGGCCACGGATGCAGCAGGCAACGTGAGGCTTGATACCCTGGTGATCACGGTGATGGACACCATCGCTCCTGACATTGTGTATCCCGACGAACCTTTTGTGGAAGTCAACCAGGCTCTGGGCGAGGCCATTCCTGTGCTTGAGTCGTTTGTGATTGACAATTGCGACCTCAATTTCTCGCAAAGCCTGGAGGAAGAAGAAGTCAGCAACGATGGGCTGGTGCAAGTGCTCACAAGGACGGTTGCTGCCGAAGATGCGTGTGGCAATGCGTCGTCGTTTGTCCAAACGTTGACCATCGTGCTCGCAATCGAGGGGTGTCTTGACCCAGAAGCTTGCAACTATGAGGCCAACGCCAACGTGGAGGACGGCAGTTGCGAGTACCCCGAATTGGGTTACGACTGCGACGGCAATTGCCTTCAAGACGACAACGGCAATGGCGTGTGCGACCCTCTGGAGGTGCATGGTTGCATGGACGTGGGTGCATGCAACTACAACCAGGATGCGAACATTGACGACGGCTCCTGCGAATTCTGCAGTTGTGCAGATTCGTTGAACGAAGGATTTGGCCTGCGGCTGGATGCGGTGGTGACCCATGCCGTCGGACCGCTCGCAGGCATGACCACGTACCGGTTGTTTGTGACGACTCCCCACGAAGACGACGTTGTAGTCGAAATGTTTGGGGAAGACGAGGCGCCTTGGACGGTCCAATCGAGCACATCGGTGCACCAAGAAGCCCTTGGTGTGGCATTGGGTGCAGGGGTCAACCCTTTGCTTTTCGAAGCATTTCCGACGCTTCAATTTGACAGTTGGTTGACCATTGGTTTGGTGGGGCAGCCCCAAGAAGGAGAGGAAGCTCCTCTCGCCGTGGGCGACGACACCAACGGATGGTTGTCCAACTTCGAAACCAATGGCATTCTTCAGGTGGATGAAACCCCTGGTGGTTCGCTTTTCCTTCCCAACCCGACGGAAGCCTCCAATGGTGTGGCTGGCGAGGGCATGTCTGTTCTCCTCGGGCAATTCACCACGGATGGGGTGCTTTCTGGGGTGGTCAACGTCAAAGCCCTTCGCCATGGCGACCCCTTGGATGAAGTTGCATTGACCCTCTCTTTTCAAGGCGAAGGATTGTTTTCTGGGGCCACCCTTTGTGGTTGCGCGGACCCAGAAGCCTGCAATTACGTGCCCGAAGCGACGTACGAGACAGACGATTGCTTGTATCCTGAGGCCTTGTACTTGGACTGCGATGGGAATTGCTTGAACGACGAAGACGGCGACGGCGTTTGCACCGAAC
>CAZKGY010000348.1:0-1800 GCA_964552305.1 uncultured Comamonadaceae bacterium | reverse complement strand
GCCTTGAGCACCTGCCCATCGATCCTGCTTTGGACAATTTGTTGTTCTCCACCGTGGATCACCTGCATTGGAACGCCGTTCAATTCGATGCGCATGGAGGGCTTTTGATGAGCTTCCGCAACAGGGATCAAATTGTGCGGCTGCGACCCGACGATTGGTCGATCCACTGGAAGCTGGGTGGGCCTGACACCGATTTCGAATTGACCGATCCCGGGTGGGGAGGGTTTCATGTGCAACACGACGTCCACGACTTGGGAAACAACCGGATTCTGCTGTTCGACAACGGCATCTTCAACGCCAACGGGTATCTGTCTCGAGCGCTGGAACTTGAGTTGGACACGGTCAATTTCACGGCAACCAATGTGTGGCAATTTGCCCATCCATCAGGCGTCTATGCCCCCGCCCAAGGAAGCGCCATACGCCTGGCCAACGGCAACACGCTGATTGGGTGGGGGACGGCGGAAACAGGCGAATTCGGCACAAGGGTCACCGAAGTGACCCCCGACGGACAGATTGCCTTCGAGGTCCGCATGGCCGACGGCTCCACCATGTACCGAGCGAGGAAGCATCCCCCTGGAACATTGTCGGGATGCCAAGAGGAAGGTGCGGTGAACCCCTCTCCGTCGCCCTGGGTGTTGGGTCCGGTGCCCTGTCTGTTCGACGTAGACGCAGATGGAGACGGGTGGACCGACCTTGAAGGAGACTGCGACGACGACGACGCCACGACGTATCCCGGGGCGTTCGAAACCTTGGACGACGGGGTGGACCAAGATTGCGACGGCATGGATGCGGTGGCGGGGTGCACCGACGCTTCAGCAACCAATTTTGACCCGTGGGCCAACGTGCCTGACGGCTCGTGTTTGCATGCGCTTTCGCTGACGGTGGATTTTGCCTCGGAGTGGGAGGCCCTGGGGTCTCCCAATTGGGACCTTTCTATGGCTGCTGTCCAGGTGTCGATCGATGGGTTTGCGTCGCATTCCACGTTGGGTGCAAGCGCCGTGGCTTTTCATGCCGCACAGTTTGAGTTGGACGTGCCGGTGGGTGCATTGAGCCATCGATTTGTGCGTCCGGACGGCGTGGTGGAGGACATCGTGCGAGGCGTTGAGCTGCTTGAAGGCACAGGATCCTTGGCGCTTGACGTCGCCTGCTTCAACGAGCTCGTCCCATGCCTAGGCTGCAGCCAGCCAGGGTCGACAAACTTCAACCCGTTGGCCATGCCGGGAGGGACGTGCCTGGGGGAAATCCTTGCGGGATGCACCTACCATGAAGCGTTCAACTTCGATGCTTTGGCTTCCATGGATGATGGAAGCTGCATCTTCGATTCACCAACCCCATGCATGGCTGACTTGGACGGCGATGGGGTTGTTGCCTCACCAGACCTCTTGTTGATGCTCGCGGGGTTGGGAAGCGTTTGTCCCTGAGGGGTCGAGTTTGTCGTCGTACCTTGGACCGGCGAACAACGTTTTCGCCGCGTTGACGAGACCACCATCCCTTGCGAGCATCCCGACGTTTTTCATTCGTGCGACCCATTGCCTTCCTCTTGGTGGCGGTGTCGTCTGTGTCCTGGGGTCAGTGGAACCTCGTCATGAACGCGTACGAGACGCCTGCAGGGTGCTTGCAATTGACAAATGCGGCGGACAACCAACGTGGCGCAGCTTGGGCGGAATGTCCCATGAATTTGGGAGCGCCGTTTGATTTGTCCTTCACGATCAACGCGGGAACGATGAACGGAGGGGGAGATGGCATGTGTTTTGTCTTGCACAAAGCGGGAAACGCAGGGCCTGGGGTGATCGGGACAAC
>CAZKGY010000347.1:0-1817 GCA_964552305.1 uncultured Comamonadaceae bacterium | reverse complement strand
CTGCCAGTGGCGTCGGCAACCTCTCGCTCATCTTGGAAGGCGGGACCCGCGACGTGCCAATCCTGTCCCGTGGCGAGGTGAGCCACACCTTCCGTCACCGGTTGAACGATGCATCCCAAACGGTAGGCATCGTGGGCAACCTCAACGGGTGGACCCCCGAGCCCATGGAGCCGAGCGTGGACAACCCTGGTGCGTTTGAACGAACCGCCATTTTTTCGCCTGGCAAGCACCCCTACCAGCTCGTCATCGACGGCGAATGGGTCTTGGACCCCAACAACGACAACACCCTGAGCAACGGCATGGGTGGGTGGAATTCTGTGGTGGACATCCCAACCCCTGAGGCGCCAGTGCTTTCGAGCTTTGGCCGCGGCGACAAGGTGTTTCTTCGGAGCACCATGGAGGCGGATCTCGTGGTGTACGTGGACGACCGACTCGCGTTTCACGGGACCATTCCCGAGGATGGCGTGTTGCCCTTGGTGCTGGAAGGCTTTGACGAGGGCCGTCACCACGTCCGTGCTTGGGCAGCCCAACAAGGCGGCATCAGCCAAGACTTGTTGATTCCCACCAATGGGTCGACGCCCCTGACTGACGCCGATGGGCTCAACCGTCACGACTGGCAGGCAGCCACCATGTACTTCCTCATGGTGGACCGTTTCCACAACGGCGACGCCACCAACGACGAACCGGTGCAGGACGCCACCATCCAACCATTGGCCAACCACATGGGGGGCGACCTGAAGGGCGTCTTGGACAAGTTGGAGGAGGGATATTTCGCAGGCTTGGGCATGAACACCGTTTGGATTTCGCCCATCACCGCCAACGCCGAAGGCGCATGGGGCCTGTGGCAAGACAGCGCACGCACCGACGTGACGAGCAAATTCAGCGGCTACCACGGCTACTGGCCCATCAGCAACACGCGAATTGACCGACGTTTGGGGTCGAAGGAACAGCTTGACGCGCTCGTGGCGCGCGCCCACACCGCAGACCAAAACGTCATCCTCGACTACGTCGCCAACCACGTGCACCAAGACCACCCGTTGGTGAAGGCCCACCCCGACTGGGGCACGGAGTTGTACCTCCCCGACGGATCACTCAACACCGAACGATGGGACGAATACCGCTTGACGACGTGGTTCGACACGTTCATGCCCACGTTGGACTTGGAACGTCCCGAAATCGCGGAGGCCATGTCCGACAGCGCCGCGTGGTGGGGCTGGAACAGCGACATCGATGGCTTCCGCCACGACGCCACCAAGCACATCCCCGAGTCGTTTTGGCGGTTGCTCACGCGCAAGGTCAAGGACGTCCACGCGGCGACAGGCAAGCGTTTGTTCCAAATCGGGGAAACCTACGGAAGCCCCAAACTCATCGGCAGCTACCTCTCCTCTGGCATGTTGGACGCCCAGTTTGACTTCAACTTGTACGACAAGGCCGTGGGAGCCATCGCCTTCGACAGCGGCGACTGGCAAGACCTTGTGGACGCGAACGAAGAGAGCCTTAGGGCCTATGGGGCCCACCACTTGATGGGCAACATCACCGGCAACCAAGACCGTCCGCGTTTCACCTCCCTCGCCGACGGCACCTTGGACGTGCACGAAGACATGAAATTCCAGGGGTGGACGCGAGACATCCAGCATGGCGACGACGTCGGTTACGAGCGCATGCGATTGCTGACGGCCTACCTGATGAGTGTGCCAGGCATCCCGTGCATTTACTACGGCGACGAAATCGCCGACGTGGGCGGCAACGACCCCGACAACCGAAGGATGCTGCGTTTCAAGGGTTTGAACGAACAAGAAGAACAAACCAAGGCCTGG
>CAZKGY010000346.1:0-1817 GCA_964552305.1 uncultured Comamonadaceae bacterium | reverse complement strand
GAGGAACCCACGTTTGCCGGGCCTTGGCCAGTTGGAGGGCATCGACATCGAGGGACACCCGCACGATGCGCCCCCGCCACACCTTCAACCCTGCGCCCACACCGAGCGTCCAAGCCACGTGCCATTGGGGAAGGGACATGGATTGAAAGAGGTTGTTGACGGTGGGGGTTTCGGAGGCCGCGAGGTGCATGCCTGCTCGGATTCCGGTCATCCATTCCACGTAGCCATCGGGTCCTGACAACAGGGTGGAGTGGCCTTGGACTTGGAGGGCCGTCACCCAAGCCCGGCCCTCGTGGACGAGCGGGTTATCCACCGTGACGACGCTGCTGTCTGCTCCTTCCTGGACCTTCAGCAACCCCACGTACCGTTCGTTCGCCTTCCTCCGAGACGCTTGCGCCGCGACGGACACGCGGTCGAGCCAGAGGGCGTTGGGTCGACGCCAAACCAGTCCTGCGCCCAGCAAAAGGCTTGGTGGGGCAGTCGTCTCCCATTGTCCGACATGCAAGGTGTCGTTGACCAGGTCTTCCCTTGGGATGATCCACTCGGAGGCCCAGCTGGACCCCATCGGGCGCAATTGTTCGGCCCCTGCGGAGAAGGTCCAAGCCCGGTTCCGGAACCCTCGATTGGTCGATTCGAACGGGTCGTCCCACACGCCTTGACCATAAGCCATGCAAGGCCATGCCACGACGAGCAAGAGCCTCGTCAGGATCCCTGCAAAAGCTCGAGGGCGCGATCCATCCATGCGTCGTCTTGAAAGTCGTTCCATTGTTCCGATTCCTGAAGCACCTGTTCCATCACACGTTGCTGCCTTTGGCCTTCCGCAAGCGCCTCGTGGTAAGGGGTGTGGCTGAATGTGACTTGGGAATACAAGGGCAGCCACTGATCGGGATGGGCCACTTGCAGCCGTCGCTCGAGCGATTTTTGACGAAGGAAGGTGGGATCCCCGGTCAAGTCGCGCATCTCGATGTAGTTCTGAAGCGCCAGCTCAAGGATGGCGTCTCCTGCGGGCTTCCGGAGTTCGGTGTATTTGGCCAAGGTGGTGTCCCAATCGAGCCCCTCTGCCAACAAGCCGTCCAGCACCGTGCAGTCTTCCATGCCGCTGTTCATCCCTTGACCGTAAAACGGCACAATGGCGTGGGCAGCGTCGCCCATCAACGCAACGTGGCCGCCGTCGTTCCAGGGCCAACATTTGGTCATCACAAGGGAGGACACGGGGTGGGCGTTCCAGTCCTCCAACAAATTCGGGAGCAAGGGAACCACGTCTGGGAAGTGCTCTTGGAAAAAAGCCATCACCTTCTCGTCGGAGTCCAACGCATTCAAGCCGTGGCGACCCTCGTAGGGGCCAAACAACGTGCAGGTAAAGGTCTTGTCCGGGTTTGGCAATGCCATGAGCATGAAGGTCCCGCGGGGCCAAATGTGGAGCCCGTCTTCTTCCATTTGGAAGCCGCCGTCTTCTCCCGGCAACATGGGCACTTCCTTGTAGCCGTGGGCCAAGTAACGCTGCTCGAAGTCGAACCGATCGTTGCGCATCATTTGGCCTCGAATGGCGCTGAACGCCCCATCGGTGCCGAGGACGTGGTCGAAAGTCATCGACCGATCCTCGCCTTGGTGCTCGAAGGCCACGCGCACGCCGTCCTCTTGGATGCGGTAGCCGCCGCAGCGATGCCCCCAGACAAAGTTGACGTTGGGCATGGCCTCTGCTTGTTCCACCAAAATGCGGTTCAAGCCGGCCCGCGCCACGGAGTAAATGCATTGCCCGTCCAAGCCGTACGGTTGGAACGTGCGCGTGCCGTCCACGGCGTGCATGCGTCGGCCTC
>CAZKGY010000345.1:0-1826 GCA_964552305.1 uncultured Comamonadaceae bacterium | reverse complement strand
GGAAAGCTCAAACCATGCCACCACGACTCGTCGCAGGCGGCCTCCACGTTGTGGTTGCCATTGGCTTCAAACAGCGTCACCAACTCCGCAATGGGGCGCGTGCGTCCTGCGGAGGTGTCGTACCAGCTTTCGAAGAGTTCACCAAAAATCCACTGCGTCCATCGGTAGTAGGAGGGGTCGCTCGTGCGAACCTCGCGCGACCAATCGTAGCAAAAGCCCAGTTGTTCGAGTTGCTCTCGGTAACGGTTGATGTTCTTTTCTGTGGTGACGGCGGGGTGCTGGCCCGTTTGGATCGCGTATTGCTCAGCCGGCAGTCCAAAGCTGTCGTAGCCCATTGGGTGCAGCACGTTGTAGCCTTTGTGGCGCATGTAGCGGGCATGGATGTCGGACGCGATGTAGCCCAGAGGGTGCCCCACGTGAAGCCCAGCCCCTGAAGGGTAAGGGAACATGTCTAGGACGTAGTGCTTGGGTTTGTCCGCGTCTTCGGTGACTTTGTACGCGTCCGTGTCCTTCCAGTGGCGCTGCCATTTGGCCTCAATCGCCCGAAAATCATACTCCATGAGGCAAAGTTAACCCCAGGTCTCGACCTTCGCGGTGGATGGGCGACAGGAAAATCACATGGCGCGCTTGGCCGGCGCGAGTCCCTTGTTGGGCACAAAGGGTTGGTCACTGGTGGTGGCCGGGAACCACTTGGTCCGAAGCCGATCGGGACGCGGTGTTTTTGACCTTCGACGACGGCCCATTTCCCGAGGTGACCCCATGGGTCATGGACGCCCTTGAACGGCGGAATGCCAAGGCCACGTTTTTCATGGTGGGTGCCCAGGCGTTGAGACACCCTGAGCTGGCGCGTTCGGTGGTGGCCCGAGGCCATGGAACCGGCAACCACACCATGAACCACGAACATGGATGGCACACCTCCTTGGAAGCCTACCTCGAGACGGTGACGGCATGCGACGAGGCCTTGGACTCGTTGTTGGTGCCTTCGGCCTTGTTTCGTCCTCCCCACGGCAAGTTGACCCGCAACCAGGCCCAAGCCTTGGCTGGTTCAAAAAACGTGGTCATGTGGGACGTGCTTGCAGGCGACTTCGTGGATCACGCAAATCCCCAAGACGTGTTGCGTCGCCTGAAGGCAAAGACGAAAGGAGGGAGCATCGTGGTTCTTCACGACAGCCCCAAGGCCTGGCCTACCTTGAAAGAGGTCTTGCCTGAGTACTTGGACTGGTTGGGCACCCAAGGCCTTCGGCCCAAGGCGCTGACCGCTTAATCCTTGGCGGTCGCCTCTCGGAGCAACTTGAGCTTGGCCTTGATTTCGTCGATTTCTCGGCGGTAGCCTTTGATCGTTTTCAGCGCCTGTTCGCGAATTGATTCGGCACCCTTGCCCGTGAAACGCTCCATGTTTTCCTCGGTGGAAGTGATGCGTTGCTGCAAGCGGGCAATCTTGTCGCGAAGGATGTGCTGCTCGCGCTTGACGTCTCGGTTGTCGCCGGCCACCAACTTCTCAATGCGCTTGTTGTACGTTTCAACGCTGCGCTCCGAACGCTTGGCACTCAATGCGTCGTAGTGCTTGTCCATGGCAGCACGGAAGCGATTCATGACGTTGTCCAGGTGCTTTCGGGGAATGAACCCAATGGCCGACCACTCCTTCGAAAACCCTTTCAGGGCGTCCAAGTCTTGGCCGCGGTTGTCGGACAACTCGAACGCTTCAATTTTCTCCAACAAGGCCTGCTTCAGGGCAAGGTTGGCGACTTCTTCCTTGTTTCTGTCCGCGAACTGGGCCTTTTTCGCCTTGAAGAAGACGTCTTGGGCTTCGCGGAACGACTTCCAAA
>CAZKGY010000344.1:0-1839 GCA_964552305.1 uncultured Comamonadaceae bacterium | reverse complement strand
CCCTGTCTCCGCTCCCCTATTGCACCATCTTCAGGGCGCGAGACCGGCGGGGAACCATGACCGACCTCAGAGGCTTTTTCAGCCTGCCCGCCCTCGAAGGCGACACCCTGTCCTTTTCCAGCTTGGGCTACATCGAGCAACAAGTCGTCATTCCTGAGGGCGGCGACTTGCACCGCGTCAACTTGGTCCAGGCGATGAGCCGCGACACCGTGAACATGTCCGACGCCTTCGTGTATCCCTGGCCCACGAAAGAAAGGTTCAAGCAAGAATTCTTGGCCCTGGGTTTGCCGAACAAAGGACTGGACCCCGGCTGGGAAGCCCCGGTGGACCCCGTGGAAGTTTACGACCGCTTGATGGAAGTCGGACTCGACGGCCAAGCCACGTCCAGCGCAGCTCTCGCCCAGCAAGCACAGGTTGCTGCGTACGCTGGACAAGCGCCCCCGGTCAACCTGCTCAATCCTGTGGCTTGGGCCAAGTTCATCCAAGCCATCAAATCGGGCGACCTCAAACGACAATGACACGGTTGGCCATGGCGATGTTGTTCGCGTGGACCCTGGGATGGTCCCACGCGTGGTCGCAAGAGGCTTCCTCTGTGTCGTTTGGACTCTCGGGAGAGGTCGTGGACACACGAGGCAACACCCTTCCCGGCGCCACGATTCTGGTTCAGGGCGACATCTCTCTTGGCACTTCGACAGACACCACAGGACGATTTCGCATCGATTTCCCCCACGCCGGACCGTGGCCATTGGTCGTGTCCTTTGTGGGATACGAAGCCCAAACGCTGAGCCTGTCCTTCGATTCGCCCACGTTGTTCCAGCGCATCCGCCTGAAGCAAGGGCTCACACTGGGCGAGGCCGAAGTCCGTGGCGACGGCCCCAAGGACGTGACGATCCAGCGCATCGACCCCAAACTCGCAAGCAAAATCCCCACCCCCCGGGGAACCATCGAAGACGCCTTGCTTCAGGCGCCTGTCAACTTCACGAGCGAACTCAGCAGTGCCTACAACGTCCGTGGCGGATCTTTTGATGAAAATTTGGTGTACGTCAACGACATCGAGGTTTACCGGCCGTTTTTGGTTCGTTCAGGACAACAGGAAGGCCTCTCCTTTGCCAACCCTGCCATGGTGGACCGCATCGAATTCAGCGCAGGCGGCTTTGAATCCAAGTATGGCGACAAGCTCAGTTCCGTACTCGACATCCAGTACCGCACGCCCGACTCCAACGCCACGCGTTTCACGGCAAGCGCCCTCGGGGCGGAATTGCAACACGACCATGTGCTGGGGCCTTTGAAGCTGAACCTTGGCACGCGCTACCGCAACAACAGCTACGTCTTGTCCACGCTGGACGAACGAGGCGAATACGCCCCGTCTTACCTCGACGCCCAATGCTTCGCCACCTGGGATCCTGACGGCTACGGCCCCTGGGAAATCCAGTTGTTGGGGGTGTACAGCAAGAACGACTACCGTTTCTTGCCTGCCACCCGAGAAACGAACATCGGCACCATCAACCAGGCCACCCGTTTGACCGTGTTCTATGAAGGAGAAGAACAGTCGGGCTACGAAACTGGGTTTGGCGCGTTGGCCATTGAGCGACGCACAGAACGGTCGCGACTACGAGTCATTCAATCCGTGTTTCAAACCGCGGAGCGCGAAGCCTTCGACGTCCTCGGACAGTATCGGCTCAACGAATTGGAGCAAGACAGCGAGTCGGACTCGTTCGACGAGGGCAATCAAATTGGGGTTGGCGGATTCCTTCAACACGGGAGAAACAACCTGTGGGCAAGGGGTCAAAGCACCGCCGTCAAGGGCAGCCATGCCATGGATGGCCACCAACTTGACTG
>CAZKGY010000343.1:0-1844 GCA_964552305.1 uncultured Comamonadaceae bacterium | reverse complement strand
CGTCGCGTCCGTGAGTTGAACGTCTACTCGGAAATCATCCCATGGCACGCCTTCGACGGGGTGCCCGACGACTGTCTCGGGGTGGTGCTCTCTGGCAGCCCGCACAGCGTGCGGGACGAAGACGCCCCCAAGCCTGATGTGGAGGCAATCATGGGCAAGGTCCCGTTGCTCGGCGTCTGCTACGGTGCGCAGTATTTGGCCATGGCCAACGGCGGCAAGGTGGAGGCGAGCGATTCTCGGGAGTACGGCCGGGCGAACCTGGCGTCCTTGAACGCCGAGGATCCCTTGTTGCAAGGCATGACCCAAGGTTCCCAAGTGTGGATGAGCCACGGCGACACCATCTTGGACCTCGGCGAAGGCTACGAGACGATTTGCAGCACGGGAGACGTGACGTACGCGGGATTCCGAGCCACTGGCAAGCAGGTGTGGGGCATCCAGTTCCACCCGGAGGTTTGGCACAGCACGGAAGGCCCCACCTTGTTGAAGAACTTCGTCATGGGCATTTGCGGGTGCCAAGGCAATTGGACGCCCGACAACTTTGTGGAGCGCACCGTGGCGGATTTGAAGGACCAAATCGGCGACGACGACCGCGTCATCCTCGGCCTGAGCGGAGGCGTGGATTCCACCGTGGCGGCGGAGCTGCTGAACCGCGCCATCGGAGACCGGTTGCACTGCATTTTTGTGGACAACGGCCTGTTGCGGAAGAACGAATTCGAGCAGGTGCTGGAGGATTATGAGGACATGGGCCTCAACGTCCGTGGTGTTCGGGCGGGCGACCAATTCCTCGGAGCCCTGGCCGGCGAGGCAGACCCTGAAACGAAGCGGAAGGCCATCGGGCGTGTGTTTGTCGAGGTGTTCGACGAGGCGTCGCATCAGGTGGAAGGGGCCAAGTGGCTCGGTCAAGGCACGATCTACCCTGACGTCATTGAGTCGGTGAGCGCCACGGGCGCCCCCTCGGCCACCATCAAGAGCCACCACAACGTGGGCGGGCTACCCGACTACATGAAGTTGCAGGTGGTTGAACCGTTGCGGCTGTTGTTCAAAGACGAAGTCCGACGTGTGGGACGCGCCATGGGCATCAAGGAGCGCATCTTGGGACGCCACCCGTTCCCCGGTCCAGGCTTGGCGATCCGTATCCTCGGCGACATCACGGCGGAAAAGGTCCGCGTGCTTCAGGAGGTTGACCACATTTGGATCCAGGGCTTGAAGGACGCAGGGCTGTACGACGACGTCTGGCAGGCTGGCGCCATTTTGCTTCCTGTCCAAAGCGTCGGCGTCATGGGCGATGAGCGCACCTACGAAAACGCCGTGGCCCTGCGCGCCGTGACCAGCACCGATGGCATGACGGCCGATTGGTGCCACCTGCCTTATGATTTCTTGGCCAAGGTGAGCAACGACATCATCAACAAAGTGCGCGGGGTGAACCGCGTTGTGTACGACATTAGCTCCAAGCCGCCCGCGACCATCGAATGGGAATGAACGCCACCAACTGGACACGATTGGCATGCCTGTGCGGCATGCTGTGGTCCTGCATGGCCGTTGCCCAAGACGTCACCCGCGAAGCCGACACCTTGGAGGTGTTGGTGCTGCTTCCATTTTGCGTGGACGCCGACACGATGGACAACGGGGCGTTTCCGCCGAAGGTTGTGCGGCTCCGAGAAATTGCCCTGGAGCATCTACACGGCTTCGAGCTTGCGGCCCAACAGTTGGCCGAGGCTGGGATGGACATTCGCTTGACCGTGAAGGACGAGATGCCAGATTCGGCGGGCCGTCAGCGGGTCACCAACCTGGACATCGCCCGGACAGACATGGTTTTCGGGCCCTTGATGCGGGAGCAGGGGGGG
>CAZKGY010000342.1:0-1847 GCA_964552305.1 uncultured Comamonadaceae bacterium | reverse complement strand
GTGCTCATGGTGGCCAGCCCTGCGACCAACACGTGGTCGAAGGCGTCGGTGTCGCCATGCTCTGCGGCATGCCTTGTGATTTGCGCCCGGGTGGCCAAGCCATCCCGATTCAGCGCCTCGTTCAAGGCGGCGTAACGGCCGGGCAACGCACGCCATTGTTTGTCGAACTTCTTCTGGTCTTCCGACCACGGTGCTTCTCCAAAACTCCAATCTTCGATGCCTTGGATGTCGGCCAGATTTTTGAAGACTTCCTGAGGGTCCTTGAGTTCTTGGTCCACCGCGGCAAAGTCGCCCAACACCACGGTCGCCCAGGGCACAAAGCGGTCAAAATCGATTGGCTCGCCTTGGTCCTTCATCAGGGCAAAGAGCCGGGCGGTGACCTCGAGCGGATCGGCCACCTTCCATGGCGACAATCCCTCGATGAATCCCCCCAACACGAAGCATTGGGGCAGCCTTCCCGGCGCACCCATGCGCCGAATCAGTCCTTTCTTGAGCCGCGACATGGCGCGATGGCTGGGCAACACCACCGCCATCCGGTTCAGTTGTTGGGAGGCATACAGGGGGTGTTCGCAAAGCGCATCCAGCACCTCGTCGATGAAGCAAGTGGGTTCGGTGTACGTGGAGGATGGCTGGTTCAACGGGCGACGGCTTCAGCCCTTGAATGTAAAGCCGTTCCGGATGAATTGCCACAATTCCTGGCGTCCTTCTGAGGTGAACAAGGCGCCCCGAAGGATGGAGCCGGCCGTGGGGTCAGGGGAAGGGGTCGGAGTTGGCGGTTTCTGCGGTTCCGTCTCGATGCCGTGTTCCTTGAAAATGCCCATGAGTTCGTCGCTCACCTTGAAGTGGGCCTTGGCTTGTTCCATGTAGCCCAAACGCTCTTCGAGGAGCCCGAGGTTGTTCCACGTGATGGCGTCTTCAGGGTCCAATTCGAGCGCCTTTTTGCAGTCCTCAATGGCACCATGAATGTCTCCCGTCGCCTGTTTCAACCAGCCTCGCGAGGCGTAGCGGTAGCTGTAGTCGGGCTGAATGCGCACCGCGGAGTCAAGCAATTGCATGGCTTCGTCTTGGTCGCCGCAATGGAAATGACAAACCGCCCGGTCGTGCAAGGCATCGGCGTCCATGGAAGCTTCCTCCGGCCGATCTACCCACCAATCCAGCCAGGCACGCAAGGCGTCTTCCCATTGGTGGCGTTCCATCGCCGCTCGGGCCGTGTCTTGGAGGTTGGATTTGTGAGGCATGGGGAGGGGAAAACCCAAGGACGTTCTTGCTTGGGTTGTGCGAATTTGCATCAACTTCGCCAGATGCGATACCCCGTGTACCTTGAATTGTCCGGAACGGAGAACGTGTATGTGGTGGAAGGGCCCGAGTCGTTTGTGGAGTGGCAACGCGTGGGAGAGCGATGGATGAAGCACAAAGTGTGGGCTGTCACCTGGCCTGACCGGCAGCGAATCTTGGACATGGTTGCCGACGACAGCCCGTGGGAAACAATTTCGCGAGACGCGTTCGCGTCCAGGGTTCCGGCGTCAACTTTGGGAGAGCCGATGACCATCCAAGAACACGTCGATTTGTCCCCCCTGACGACCTTTGGGGTTCCCGCGAAGACGCGGTGGTACGCCAAGGTGTCGAGCGTGGATGCCTTGCGCGAGGCCTTGGCCTGGGCGTCTGACCAAGGGGTGGACGTCATGATGCTTGGTGGCGGAAGCAACATGCTTTTTCACGCGGACGTGGAGGCCTTGGTCATTCACTTGGCCATGCGTGGCGTGGAGGTGGTCGAAGACGACGGACGACGGCTGACGGTGGCCGCAGGGGCTGGCGAAGGCTGGCATTCCTTTGTCATGGCTACGCTG
>CAZKGY010000341.1:0-1872 GCA_964552305.1 uncultured Comamonadaceae bacterium | reverse complement strand
GGGCTCCTCCACTTGGACTTGAACCAAGGACCCTCTGATTAACAGTCAGATGCTCTAACCAGCTGAGCTATGGAGGAATTTGCGGACGGCAAAAATACACCAGGGTGCGCATCGAAGCAATACCTTTGGTGAAAATCAGCTGAAACTCCCTCGAACATGTCGGTATTGACCCTTGGCACGGTGGCCTTTGACACCATTGAAACCCCGTTTGGAAACTCAGGAAAAGTGGTGGGTGGCGCAGCCAGCTACATCGCGCTTGCGGTGTCGCACTTTGTGCGCAAGCAGCACCTTGTCAGTGTGATCGGCGAGGATTTTCCCCAGGAATTTCTCTCGGAATTGTCGGGCCGAGGCGCTTGCCTCAACGGGTTGACGCGTGTGGAGGGAGGTGAGAGCTTCCACTGGTCAGGCAAGTACCACGACGACATGGTGGGTCGAGACACGCTGGCCACCGACTTGAATGTGCTGATTGGCTGGGAGCCGAAGGTGTGCAAGTCAGGCAACAACGCGGAATTTGTGATGCTCGGCAACCTGGACCCCGCCGTGCAGTTGGCCGTGCTTGACCAAGTGGCTTCACCCAAGCTCGTGGTGTTGGACACCATGAATTTTTGGATGGACGTGGCTTTGGACAACCTCAAGAAAATCATCGCCCGCGTGGATGTGTTGACGGTGAACGACGAGGAGGCGCGTCAGTTGACGGGTGAGCACTTCTTGCCCAAGGCGGCCCGGGCCATTCACGCCATGGGCCCCAAAACGGTGGTCATCAAAAAGGGCGAGCACGGCGCACTCATGTTCCAAGAGGGCAAGGTGTTCTTTGCGCCAGCCTTCCCGCTGGAGCAAGTCATCGACCCAACAGGAGCCGGAGACACTTTTGCGGGTGGGTTTGTCGGGTACTTGGCGGCGTGCCAGGAGCGCAGCGGCGAGGTGACCTGGGAAGACATGAAGCAAGCCGTGACCGTGGGCAGCGTGATGGCGAGCTTCACGTGCGAGGCGTTTGGCACCCAAGGCCTTGCGGCGTTGACCCAAGAACAAGTGGAAGCCCGCTGGAACGAGTACAAGGCGCTGACCGCCTGTGGCCCCATCGCGTGGGGTCAGCCTTGAGTCAAAGCGGCGACACGGGCATGCCCATCCACGGGGTGGGATCCACGGCCTGTCCACGGACCCACCATTCGAAGTGAAGGTGTGGCCCTGACGTGAGCTCTCCGGTGTTGCCGAGCAACGCGATGACCTCGCCGCCCGACACGACATCCCCTTGTTGTTTCAGGAGTTGGGCGCAGTGCTTGTACACCGACAAGCGGTCGCCCCGGTGTTGCAAGACCATGGTGTAGCCGGTTTCCACGGTGTAGGCGCTGAGGACCACGAAGCCGTCGTCCACGGCCTGAATCGCCGAGCCGTCAGGCGCCACCAAATCCACCCCTCGGTGCCCCCCAGCCACGTTCAAGCCGGATGACACGCCACCCACGAGGGGCGCAAACGGGAACCCCATTTGGTTGCTGCTGGACCCCAGGGCCTTGCTTCGAAGGGAAAACGCATCCTCTCGGGCCACCTGATCACGCAGGGCTTGCTCGCTGGCCCCGACTTCCACATTTCCGAGTTGACTGAAGGAAGCCGTACGCATGGAGTCAGGCCTGTCAGCCCAGCTTGAAGACTCTCCCAAGCGCAAAAACGCCATTGCCGTGGAATCTCCGGAAAGCGCGTGCCTCATCGCCTCCACCACGCGGTTGTTCTGCTCCAGCAACAGCCATGCGCTGTCGGCGAGTTGTCGCGCTTGGGTTACCTCTCGCTTGGTTTGGTCGGACACGTAGCCGGGGACGACGTGTTCCCGAAGCGGGGTTTGGGCCACAATCGCGTAGACAAGGGCGGCAATCACCCCCA
>CAZKGY010000340.1:0-1895 GCA_964552305.1 uncultured Comamonadaceae bacterium | reverse complement strand
CCGAGCTGTCGGGGCCAAAGTCGTCCCTCCAGTACTCCAGGCCATTGGTCCCTGGGAAGTAGCTAAAGTTGCCATCCACCGTGTCTGCGTCGGCGTAGTACATGCCCCCGTAGACGCAGTGTACGGTGCCGTTGGCGTCAATGTGCACGTCGCCTGCACCGTCCGAGTTCAGGTACTCGGCGGCGATGCCATCGCCGTCAAAGTCGATGCCCAAGCTGTCAGGCAAGCCCGTGTCAATGGTGTAGAGGTCCACAGGGAAGTCGGCAAGCACCTGGTACTCCCAGTTGTCCCCTGCGTCGTCAGAAATCATGATGAAGCTGTCGCTCAAGTCGTTGAACACGGCAAACGCCACCATGCCTCCGTCGGCGTGGATGCTGTAGGCGTCGGCGCTGATGTTGACGAAGTTCGAGCTGTCCAATTCAGGAAAGGTGGTCATTTCCCAAGTGTCTCCGCTGTCCATGGAGCGGTAGTACAACAGGGCGCCGTCTTGGCCCTGGTATTCAAAGCCACCATTGGCCACCGGGGTGGAAATGCAGATGACGTGGATGATTTCGTCGTTGATGCCTCCCACGGCTGCACGCGGCCAAAGGTTGCCCACGGGGTTGCCGTCGTCAAGGATGGCGTAGTTCGGCAAATCCGAATCTTCCCACGTGCCTGTGCCGGCGTCACGGCGCACCATGTGGAGGGGCGTGTCGATGCCTGCGTGGCTGATGACGACTTCCCGGCCGTCGCCCAGGTGGTTGATGGAAGGCCAGCCAATGCGGACGTTTTCGATGCGTTCGTATGGCTCCTCGCCCCAACCGCTTCCGTCGTAAAAATTGTAGCCGGTGCCACGGTCCTCAAACGGGGTGACGTCCAGGCTCATGGTCCAAGCCGCGCTGACTGCCGAACCATTGCCGGCCATGCGATCGTCAATGGCTGCGTTGGACTGCAAGTCGTACTGGGTGATGCCGATGACCTGACGTTCAATCACCAAATCGCGCGATTGCACGTGGTCGTGTACGAGGTTGTGGGTCCCATCGATGGGCGTCTCAGGGCGGTGATCGATGTCCAAGACCGCATGGGTCGGCATGGGGGCTTTCACCCGCTTGTGGACAGGGACCTGTGGGGCATCCAAAATGTGCTTTTGGGCAAACGTTGGCAACGCGAGCAAAACGCTGGCGGCCAGGAAGGCAAAATGTTTCATGAAATCAACAGTGTTTGTGCCTCCAAAGTAAGTCCTTGCCTTGGGACGACCAAATTCAGGCAGGAAGGGTCGCAAGCACCGTCTCGCGGCCTTTCACCTTTTGGTCCAAGCCGACGTGAACGTCCGAACCAAGCGGCAAGAACACGTCGATGCGGGAGCCAAACTTGATGAAACCCACCTCTTCTCCGAGCTCGACTCGTTGGCCTGGCTTGATGTACCAACGAATCCGACGCGCCACGGCACCAGCAATTTGCCTGAACAAGACGGGACCTCGTTCGCCGTCAATGACCAACGTGGTGCGCTCGTTTTCCGTGCTGCTTTTGGGGTGCCACGCCACAAGGTATTTGCCCGGATGGTAGTTTGCATGGGTTACCTCGCCTGCCATGGGCGCCCACTGAGCATGGACATTCAATGGACTCATGAAGATGCTCACTTGAATGCGCTTGTCGCCAAACACCTCGGGCTCTTCCACCTCCTCAATGACCACCACCTTGCCGTCAGAGGGACAGAGGATTTGGCCTTCTGCAGCGACAGGGACCCGCTTGGGAACGCGGAAAAACTGCGCAACCAACACGACGTCCACCACAGCCAAGAACCCCATCAACTGCACAAGCCAACTCGGCGACTCAAACCACAGAGGAATCCCCACCAAGGCAGCCCCGCTGGCCGCCGCCAACGCAATCAATCCGTATCCTTCTCTGTGCAACGT
>CAZKGY010000339.1:0-1907 GCA_964552305.1 uncultured Comamonadaceae bacterium | reverse complement strand
GGTCATGGACGACAGCGCTGGCACCCGAAAACCCCTGGGTTGGTTGGCGGGCGAGGTGTGTTTGGAGGACTCGACGGGCCGGTTGCGTGGCGACAGCGTGGTGTGGCGTCACGGAGGCAGCGAAATGTGGGGAGACGTCACCATCGAAGACCTCGAGGGGGGTGCCGTGGTGCTCGGCGACCATGCCATCCGCAACGAGCTCGACAGCGTGGACGTCATCCATGGCATGCCTGCCCGGCTCCGGCAAATCGACCAAGCGGACACCCTGTACTTGCAAGCGAAACACATGACCTTGGGGCGCAACATGCTGGTGGCGAACGACTCCGTCCTGATTGAGCAAACGGCCATGGTGGGACGCGGCGACTCGCTGGTTTGGGTGGAATCGCTCGACCAAATTCGCCTGTGGGGCGACCCCATGATGTGGAACGACGCCGACCAATTGTCTGGCGACACCCTGCGGTTGATCCTCGAAGACCAGGCGGCCAAAACGCTCGAACTACGAGGCCACGCCATGGTGCTTTCCCCTGCCAACGACAGCCTGACCCATTCCATCGAAGGACGCACCCTCGATGCGCATTTTGTCGACGGGGTGCTGGGAACCGTGGACGTCTTGGGCAACGGCGAGTTGGTGCACTTCGAAGTGCCTGAAGGATCCGACACAGAGGTTCGCGTGAACCGCGCCCAATGCGCCGCCATCACCATGGAGTTTGAGGACAAGGCCTTGGTCGGGTTGCGCCTGCAAAATAGCCCGGAAGGCACCATTGCTCCCTACGTGGCCGACGAAGGCGAAGGCATGCCAACGTTGTTCACGGCGCCACGCATCGAACGAGGGGAATTTCCTCGAGGCTCTCGCCCCTCCGACTGACAGCCTCTTCCTATCTTCGCACGCGCATGGCGAAGGACCAGATTTACGACCAAGTCGAATCCCTGTTTGAGGCCTACCTCGAGCAAAACGGCCACCGGAAAACCCCGGAGCGCTTCGCCATCCTACGAGAGATTTACACCTACGACGGCCACTTCGACGTGGACACCATGTACGACGTCATGGCCAAGACCGACTACCGCGTGTCTCGGGCCACGTTGTACAACACTTTGGACCTCTTGCTCGATTGCAACTTGGTGCGTCGCCATCAGTTTGGCGACCAAGGCGCCCAGTACGAGAAGTGCCATCGCGTGCGTCAGCACGACCACGTCATCCTCGCCGACACCGGCGAAGTGCTGGAATTTTGCGACCCTCGCATCCAACAAATCAAGGCCACCCTTGAGGAGTTGTTCGACATCGAGGTGATGCACCACAGCTTGAACATTTACGCCCGCAAACGGGCGACCCACCGCGCGGAACCCTCCGCCGAACCCCTTTCCAACCATGAAAGTTGATGTGTTGCTCGGCCTGCAATGGGGCGACGAAGGCAAAGGCAAAATTGTCGACGTCCTCACCCCCGACTACGACGTCATCGCCCGATTCCAAGGAGGCCCCAATGCCGGACACACCCTGGAGTTTGACGGCATCAAGCACGTCCTGCACACCATCCCCAGCGGGGTGTTCAGGCCCGACACCCTGAACGTCGTCGGCAACGGGGTGGTCATCGACCCGATCATCTTCAAAAAGGAAATCGATGCCTTGGTGGCGTTGGGCGTGGACGTGGCCGCCAGCTTGGCTATCAGCCGCAAGGCGCACCTGATTTTGCCCACCCACCGCCTGCTCGACGCCGCATCCGAAGCGGCCAAAGGCAAGGCGAAGATTGGTTCCACGTTGAAGGGCATTGGCCCGACATACATGGACAAAACCGGACGCAACGGCCTGCGCGTGGGCGACGTGGAAAGCATCCACTTCGACGAGCGTTACCGAGCCCTTCGAGACAAGCACGTGGGGATGCTCGCCCAATTTGACGGGTTCACGTACGACC
>CAZKGY010000338.1:0-1931 GCA_964552305.1 uncultured Comamonadaceae bacterium | reverse complement strand
CGCGACACGCTGGTCCAAGAGGCCTGGAATTCTGGGAATCTGACCCGGGAAAATTTGTGATTCGTGGCTGGCCGTCTCACCGCCGGAACTTCTACCTTCGCTTCCATGTTGACGCGATGTTTGATGGCGCTTCTTTGGTGCGCGCCGTTTGCCCTTGGGGCCCAACAGGACAGCACCCAGGCCCCCGTGTACCAGCGGATCGACGGCATTGTGGCCGTGGTCGGGGATGAAATTGTCCTGATGAGCGACATTCGTGAGCGCGTCACGCAAGCCCAAATGGAGGGCCGCACCGTCACCGACGACCAGCAGTGCAGCTTGCTTGAAAACATCCTGTTTGAAAAGCTCCTCATGCACAACGCCAAGCTCGACAGCCTGGAGGTGACTGAGGCCGAGGTCTTGGGAGAAATCGACCGGCGCTTGACGTACTACATGCAAATGTTTGGCTCTGTGGAAGCCTTCGAAGCCGAGTACGGCAAATCGGTCGCCGAGTGGAAGGCGGAGTTCCAAGACCCGGTCCGCGACCAGCTGCTTGCCCAGAAAATGCAGGCGCAAATCGACCAAACGGTTCGGTCCACCCCCGCCCAAGTGCAAGAACACTTCGACGCCATCCCCACGGACAGCCTTCCGCTCATCCCGGAGGAGCTGAGCTACAGCGAGTTGGTGCTCCAACCGGCCATCGGGGAACGCCAAAAGATGCGTACGCGCAACACCCTCGACTCCATCCGCACGCTCGTGGAAACGGGCAAGATGAGCATGACGATGGCCGCCACGCGGTACAGCGAAGATCCTGGCTCCAAGTACAAGGGCGGTTGCTACACGAACATCGGGCGCGGGCAGTTTGTCCCCGAATTCGAAGGGGCAGTCTTCGAAACGCCGGTGGGCGGCTACTCCCAGGTCTTCGAATCCGACTTTGGCTTCCATTTCCTTCGGGTGACGGACCGGCGCGGCCAGCAATATAGCGCGTGCCACGTCCTGATGAAGCCCACCTTCGACCCCAGCGCCCTCGACCGCATGCAGTCCACGATTGACACGTTGGCCAAACGCGTGGGCGACGGCACCCTCAGCTTCGACGCAGCCGTCGTGCGGTTCAGCACCCGCGAAGCGACGAAGAACCAGCGAGGCCAAGTGGTGAATGCCCGCGATGGAGGCACGCGGTTTGGCGTCGACGAATTGGACCCGAACCTGTTCTTCCTTCTCCAAAATTTGGACGAAGGCGCCGTCTCTGAACCGGTCCAGTTGTTCGACGAAGACAACCGCCCGTACTGGGCCATGATTCGGTTGGACCAGCGGCACCCCGCCCACCGCGCCAACCCCCAAGACGACTACGCGCTGTTCCAGCAACAGGTCGAGGCCGAGCTCCGCGAAGAAGCCCTCGGCAAATGGGTGAACAAGCGCATCGGCGAATCCTACATCCGCATCGACCCGCCGTACTTCGAATGCGCCATGGACATGCCATGGTTGCGGGAGTCGGTCAACGCCAAGCAACGCTTCGGCAAACACGGCAACCCAGCCCACTGACCAGCCCATGGTCGTCTCCATCGTCACGGTTTGCTACCAAGCGGAGGCCACGTTGGCCGAAGCAATGCAGTCCGTGCTCGCGCAAATCCCCGCCCTCCCCGAAGGTTGGCGCTTGGAATACCTCGTCATCGACGGCGCCTCCACCGACGGCACCCTGGCCATCGCGCAGTCCTTTCCCGCCGAACATGTGCGCGTCGTCTCCGAACCCGATGAAGGCCTCTACGATGCGATGAACAAAGGCGTGCGGCTGGCCACCGGCGATGTGGTCGGCATCTTGAACGCCGACGACGCCTACGCCCACGACCGCGTGCTGGCCGAGGTCCTCGACGCACTTGAACGCACCGGAGCCGACGGCGCCTACGGCGACCTCGACTACGTCGACGGCCAAGACCCCACGAAGGTGGTCCGGCGAT
>CAZKGY010000337.1:0-1937 GCA_964552305.1 uncultured Comamonadaceae bacterium | reverse complement strand
TTCGGTGGGATGGGTGACGTCGTTGGTCCAAAAAGCCGAAGCCTCGATGGCTCGGATTTTGGACTTTCTCCACGCCACGCCTGACGTGGCCAACCCCGACGAAGGCCGCACTGCACCCTTGACCTCCCATGGCGGGCTGGTGTTCGACAACGTCAGCTGGACCTACCCCGAAACGGGCATTCAAGCGATCCAAGGACTCAGCTTTCAATTGAATCCGGGCGAGACGCTGGGCATCACAGGGCGCACGGGGTCAGGCAAATCGACGGTCCTCCGGCTCATCATGCGCATCATGGACCCTGAACATGGGGAGGTCAAGTTCGACGACACTGCTCTGGCGGCATGGGACTTGCCTTCGTTTCGAAGCCACGTGGGGTACGTTCCTCAGGACGTCTTCTTGTTCAGCGACACCATCCGAAACAACATCGAATTTGGCCGCCACGGAGACCACTCGACCATGTCCGCCGAGGAGGCCGCGTCGCAGGCTGGAGTCAGCGCGGATGTGGAAGGGTTTGAGCATGGCTACGACACGCTGCTTGGGGAACGTGGCGTGAACCTCAGCGGTGGTCAAAAGCAAAGACTGAGCGTGGCGCGCGCCTTGATTCGGCAGCCTCAATTGCTTCTGTTGGACGACTGTCTGAGTGCTGTGGACACCGAAACAGAAGACAACATCCTGCGCGCGCTGGATGCCACGCCATCCAGCATGAAGGTGTTGGTCAGCCACCGGCTGTCATCGCTGCGGGGGTCCGACCGCATTTTGGTGCTTGACGAAGGCGTGCTCGTGGAGCAGGGTACCCACGAAGAACTCCTCGCCTTGGACGGCTTGTATGCCACCATGTGGGAGCAACAACGCGCAGAGCGGTAGCGCTCACTCGCAAGCCAGACCGAATAAAGACAGGTAAATCAACAAATCGTCGATGGCCACTGCATCCAAGGCATTCATGCTGGCAGTGCAACCGCTGGTGCATCCAAACGACGACAAGATGTTCAACATGTCTGACACGTTTCGGTATCCGTCGCCATCAAAGTCCCCCAAGCATTCTGCCCACTCGTCCCCTTCGATGACGCCGTCGCAGTTGTTGTCGACGCCAGCCGAGGTGCCCGGTGCACCCGGATGCATGTCCCCGCGTGCATCGTTGCAGTCGCCGGGAACGAGCACGTGGTTCACCACAGGCACGCAACTCAGCACCACGGGCATGGAGCCGTCCCCGTGACCGTCGCCATCGGCGTCGAGGTACCACGTCAGCTGGGTGGTTCCTTCATCCACCATGCCGTTGCAGTCGTTGTCCCATCCGTCGCACAATTCTGGCGCATTGGGGTACGTGTTGGCATTCCAGTCTTGGCAATCGAAGGGGAATTCGGAGGTGCCTGCGATGTCGCTGCAGGACCACACCGGCGCGCTCGGGTTGCCGTAACCATCTCCGTCTTCGTCCAAATAGCGCGCCTCCCAATCCGCCTCAGGGGTCAAAAGATTCAAGGGCCACGTGCTTTGCTGCGACGTCACCTTCAATCGCGGTGCGATTCCCTCCTGCCCCCACGCCTCGAACCCAATCGAATACGTTCCCGGCCCCACAAATGACCAACTGGTTCCGCCGAAGTTGGACCATTGCACATTTTCCACGGAAAGGACGACCGGGAAATCCCATCCTGGCTCGAGGGTGACGTCCAAGCTCCATTCGTTCACTTCTCCTTCTTGGCATGGCGACACCTCCACGTGTTGGACCTTCACAAATCCAGGCTTGAGCACCCACAAGCCTTGCTCGATGGATGTCATGGCCACA
This sequence comes from uncultured Comamonadaceae bacterium, assembly GCA_964552305.1. GTDB lineage: Bacteria > Bacteroidota > Bacteroidia > Flavobacteriales_D > Sanyastnellaceae > UBA11663. The sequence continues at coordinate 159 of CAZKGY010000337.1, read as the reverse complement.
AGACCCTCTTCGGGAAGAATTTCGTGGGACCACGCACCGTCAAACCCTGTCGCGTCTGTCTCAGGATACGAATCGAAGAACCCGCGCTCCACCAACGTCGGCGTGCCTGGCCAATGGTCACTGAGCATGCGTAGACCCGCCGTGTAGTTGCTTTGGAAA
>CAZKGY010000336.1:0-1938 GCA_964552305.1 uncultured Comamonadaceae bacterium | reverse complement strand
TACGAGGCCATCGCTTCGTTTGACGCCACCGGCATGGATGGCATCAGCTACAAGTTCATCAATGGCAACGCATGGACCGACCCCAACGAACTCGTGGCAGGGGATTGCGGCGACGAAAATGGCAACCGGGTTTTGGCCCTTGACGGCACGGACTTGGTGGTTTCGGCCGATGCAGCAGGCACGGCTTACTGCTTCAATTCTTGCAGTTCTTGCGTGTTGCCCTTGGCCGTGACGTTCACGGTGGACATGAGCGTGGTCGCCAGCGTGTCGGACCTGGGCGTTCACCTCGCTGGGGCATTCCAGGGATGGACTCCTGCTGACACGCCGATGTCCGACAACGGCGACGGCACTTGGAGCGTCACGTTGGAGATGGCGCCAGGCACCTACGAGTTCAAGTTTGTCAACAGCAACGATTGGGACGGCAACGAAGAAAACATGGAAGGTTCAGGCTGCAACAATGGCCAAAACCGCATCGCCACGTTTGACGCGGACAACAACACGTACACGGCCTGCTTCAACACCTGCCCAGAAGTGGCCTGCACGCCAGACCCCGATCCGGCCAACATCACGTTCCGGGTCAACATGTCTGAGCAAACCCTCGCGGAAGACGACGTTGTCTTTGTTTGGGGTGGATTCACTGGATGGCAAGGTGGCGCCATCGCCATGACCGATGCTGACGCGGATGGCGTTTGGGAGCACACCGCAGAGATTTCTGGAAGCGGCAACGTGGACTACAAGTACAGCATCGGCCACCCCAACGAAGAAGGCGTGATTGAGGAGGACGGCGTATTTGTGCTTGAAAACGACACCACCAACTGGTTTGACGCTGGGTGTGGTGTCGAAAACGGATTTGGCGGCTACAACCGACGCCACGTGCGCTCGGGTGCTCCGGAGATTTTGGACGTCGTGTGCTTCAATCAATGCGCCGATTGCGCGGGGAGTGACGCGAGTGTCGGAGAGTTTGGCTTGGCGTTCAACGCGTACCCCAACCCGACTCAAGGCATGTTGATGCTGGCAGGAGATTTGGGGCAAGTGCAGTTGCAAATGACCGATTTGCACGGACGCATGGTCCTCGACCAACGTCAGGTGTTCCTCAACGGCACACATGCCTTGGACCTCAGTGCATTGGGACAAGGCACCTACCAACTCATTGTTTGGAAGGAGGGAAGCCGCTCGGTGAAGAAGGTGGTGGTCCAGTGATGGATTGAACCAACCGACAAGATGAGTACACGAAAGCCCGGGCATCATGCCCGGGCTTTTTCGTCCACGAGAGGATCCATCGGGCATCCTTGAATGTTGGAGAACCGCGGAAGTTTTGGTGAAAACTTCAAATTCAGCGACGCACTGCCCGTGTATATTTGTCCCAAACCGATTCTCAACCTTATATCTTCCTTATGAAGCGATTGTATTCTCTCGCAGCGGCCATGGGAACAGCCATGCTTGCCTCTGCCCAATTGACTGGAATCAGCGTCGACGTCGTGACGGTTCACGATGGATCCGTAGATCCCTCGTTGACTGGCATGACCACCTACCGGGTGTACGCCGACCTGACCAACGAATATGACTTTGTGTCCGCCGTGTTTGGCGACGCGACCTATCCTCTGTCGCTGGGCTGCGACGGAACGATTTTTCACAGTGCAACGGTCAACTACAACTACGCCAACCAGGTCAACGCGGCCTTTTTCGGCACATTCCCTACCACGGAATTTGACAGCTGGTTGACCATTGGTGCAGACGATTCGACCGATGGTGTCAACATCCAAAGCACCGATGACACGATGGCTCCTGCATTGGATTTGTTCAATGCCGGCGAAGGGTTTGTCATCAACGACCCGATTGGGGCGTCTTGGTTCAACGTGTACCCTTGCGCAGGGGCCGACGACCTCGTCGCTTGCGCTGCAGCCAGCCCAGGAGCCTTCGCCGATGCGGATGGTCGTG
>CAZKGY010000335.1:0-1941 GCA_964552305.1 uncultured Comamonadaceae bacterium | reverse complement strand
GGATACACGGCGCGGCGCGAATGGAGCAGTGTCACGGCTGGTCGACGGTTGAAGTACCTCAGAGACAAGCCCTGGAAAAGACGCATTCGCCATGACAACGCCTACCTCGCCACCCACGAGGAGAGCATCCCTGCGTTTTGGGTGATTCCTCAGGCTTGGCGTCGGGTCGTGGAGCGCTTGCAGGCAAACGGCGTGAGGATGGAACCTTTGACCAAGGACACCGTGATGGCATTGGGAGTCACTTCGGTGGAATCATTCACGTCGAGTTCAAGGCCATACGAGGGGCACCATCCCTTGACCGTGGATTCATGCATCACCGAAGAGACGCTGGTTTCCTTGCACCGTGGCGATTGGGTCATTTCCTCCAGCCAACCGGCCAAGCGATACTTGACGGAGGTGCTGTCGCCTTTTGCCCACGATGCATTTTTGGTCTGGAACTTCTTTGACGCAGCCCTTCAGCGCAAAGAGTACTTCTCGGGCTACGTGTTCGAGGACCTCGCTGCCGACATGCTGGCGCAAGACGAGGGACTTCGTGCGGCCTACGCAGCCATGCAACGCGAACATCCCGAGTGGGAAGAACGTCCCCGCGAGGCGCTGATGTGGTTGTACTCCCAAAGCGAACACGACGAAGGGACGGCGTATCGTCTTCCAGTGTTTCGAGGGCGGTGACCATCTTTTGATGGGGCGAGTGTAGCTTGCATTCCATCAAACAGTCCCTGCAATCTTTCCGCTTGCCTGACGATTGGCGGTCCCGCCAAGAGTGGCTGACCACCGCCCACCGTGCCGCGCGTTTGCTTCGTCGGGATGTGGCGCATGCAACGCCCCAGCAGATTCGTTTGGCCATTGAGATGGCGTCGCGGTTGAATCCGGGACCTTGGGGAGGGGAGTTTCAGGTCGTCCGAACCGAACGATGGCGAGGTGCCGTCGTGACCTGGAAAGGACTTGCCGAAGGAACCGTGGTTTGGATTCACGGCGGCGCCTTCGCCTTTGGCAGCCCTCGGGTATATCGTGCGGCTGCCACCCATTTGGCGAGGGTCACGCAATGCAGGGTCGTGCTTCCGTCGTACCGGCTCGCCCCGGAACATCCCTTTCCCCAAGCCCACGAGGACGTCTTCGCCGCCTTGGCGCATTGGATTGACAAGGGCGATTCCCTCGTGGTGATGGGGGATTCGGCGGGAGGCAATTTGGTTGCCTCTGGGGTGCATCGCTTGTTGCAAGCGGCGGAGGCATCCAAAACAGAAGCGCTGAAAGGCGTCGCCTTGCTCAGCCCGTGGTGCGATTTGCGTCCCGACGCCCTGTCGGTGGTGCAGAACCAAATCGACCACAGCCCCTTCGACAACGAAGACGCCATGACATACGCCGAGGCGTACCTCAAAGACCACAATCCGTCGGACCCGATGGTTTCCCCTGGACTCGAGGCCTTCGATGGCCGTTGGCCCGCGACCTACATGGAGTGGGCCGAGGATGAGTTTCTTGCCCCCGACATCAAGGCGTGGTCAGAGGCCATGAATCGACAAGGGGTCCAAACCACGGAAAGGGTTGAGCCATCGGCGGTGCATGGTTGGCAGCTGCTGCCGGATTTGTTGCCTGAGGCGGTGCGGTCGTCGGAAGCATTGGGTGCGTGGATTCGGGCACGACTCGGGCTGGCATCGAGCCCCGTTCAAACACACTGATCCAACGCGAGCATCAGCAGGCGCAACCCTTCGTCCATGGCTTCCTGCGACGCGTTGAGTGGGGGCGCCAGCCTGAAGGCGTGCGGCACGCTCAGGAACCAAAAAGCCAGCACGCCATGCGTGGGTGTGGCGTCCAAGGCAGCGTGAACCAAGGTTTCGACGTGTTGAGGGCTTGCCAGCTCCACCGCGTGGAAGGCACCCAGCCGTCGGGTCTTGGTCACGGCGGGATGGTTGGATAGGGCTTCTTGCCAGGCTCGGTTGCGCGATT
>CAZKGY010000334.1:0-1952 GCA_964552305.1 uncultured Comamonadaceae bacterium | reverse complement strand
TGATTGCGTGGACGACAACGGCGACCCCAACCCCGCCGGCGCCGGACCATGCGTGGAAACCGTGTTTTTGAACGCGGCCCAAATCCCCTGCACCGAGCGTGCACAACTCAATTGGGACCCGCCCACAGGGATGGCCGGATCGGTTCTTGAATACATCCCTCAATACTCCGCGGACGGCGGGCCTTGGATTTCCCTCGACACCGTCAGCACCTCCGTGCAATCGATTGTGCACGAAGGCGTGCCCCTCGACGCCTTGACCTCCTACCGCGTCTTGGCGGTCGGTGGAGAAGGCCAAATCGCCGCCTCCAACCTCGTTGACATCACCTTCGTGTACCCTGGCAACCCCACACTCCCGATCATTCGAGAAGTGAGCGTCCTCGACCGGGGTCGGGTGAAGATTCTCTTGGAAACCGACACCGCGACCATGGAGAACAACGCGTACGAGTTTGAGGTGTGGAACGAAGCAGACAGCTTGTGGATCCCGCTAGTCGGCACCTACGACGCCACGGACGGGCAGTTGGTGGAGCACGTGGACGAAGGGCTGAACACCGACGAAAACCGCTACCGCTACCGCGCGCTGTGTTACAACGCTTGTGGGGTCATGATCGGCACGTCCCAGGCGGTGGAAACAATTTTGCTTCGCGCGTACCAAAGCACCGAACCCGGCTTGTACGAGAACAGCTTGATTTGGCAACCCTTCGATGGATTCGTGGACGGCCTCGATGGGTACGTGGTGGAGCGCAAGCAATCCTCAGACGAGGCGGTGCCCTACGAATTTTTGACCTCGATTCAAGGAAACTTCGAGAACCACGAGGACGACGTCAGCGACGAATTCGACAGCCCTGGCATCTTCTGCTACCGCGTGGCCGCCCTGGAAATGGCCAACGGCGACGTCTTGTACGAAGGGTCCAAATCCAACGAGGTTTGCCTGACGGAAGAGCCGATTGTGTGGATTCCCAATGCCTTCTCCCCCAACGACGACCAAATCAACGACTGGTTCCCTTGGCCTCCTGGCGAGGCGAACGTGGGCTTCTTGGGCAATCCCCAAAACGGCACGCCCAACTTTGAAATGAATGTCGTTTCCCGTTGGGGAACCTTGATTTTCCGCTCCGAATCCATCGACGAACCGTGGGACGGCACACAAGACGGCAAACCCGTGCCCATGGGCATCTACGCCGTGCACATCCGCTACTTGGATGGATCCGGAAGGTGGCGCAACGAAAGCCTTCATTTGTCGGTGTTTCCCGAGCGATGAAAGGGGTTCATTCTTGACGCGGAATGCCCTAAATTTGCACGAATCGCAAGCCGAAGCTGTCGGTTGGATTCCTGCCTTTTGCATGTTGTGAATCCCGACCGCAGACGCTGCGACAACCGCGATTCAAGACATGAACCATGGCCAGCATTGACAACAAATTCCTAGGCGAAGGGCTGACGTACGACGACGTTCTGCTCGTGCCGAACTACTCCGAGGTGCTTCCTCGTGACGTGCAACTCGGCGCGCCGTTTTCTCGCAACATCCAGCTGAAAGCGCCCATCGTGAGTGCCGCCATGGACACCGTCACTGAGAGCAACATGGCGATTGCTGTCGCCCGTCAGGGAGGCATCGGCGTGGTTCACAAGAACATGTCCATCGCGGCGCAAGCAAACGAAGTGCGCAAGGTGAAGCGCTCCGAAAGCGGCATGATCCAAGACCCGGTCACCCTCTCGGTGGACGCCACTGCAGGCGACGCCTTGGCCATCATGCGTGAGCACAAAATTGGCGGCATCCCCGTCACCGACGCCGACGGCATGCTCGTGGGCATCGTGACGAACCGCGACCTGCGCTTCGAAAAGCAGTACCAGCGCCCCATTGCCGAGTTGATGACGTCGGAGAACCTCATCGTGACGCAGGACGGGAGCGACTTGGGCAAGGCGGAGCAAATCCTTCGCGAACACCGCATCGAAAAGCTCCC
>CAZKGY010000333.1:0-1956 GCA_964552305.1 uncultured Comamonadaceae bacterium | reverse complement strand
CATTTGGGGAATCGGCCTCATGACGTTGTTGGCAGGTGCCGTGGGCGTGGCGAACATTTTGGCGATCGGGGTGAAGGAACGGACGAAAGAAATCGGCGTGCGGAAAGCCCTTGGTGCAACCAATGGCAGCATCGTGGGCTTGGTGGTCATGGAGTCCACCGTGTTGATGCTGGTCAGTGGCAGCTTGGGGTTGATGCTTGCGGTAGGCATGCTTTCCCTTGTGGCGCCGATGGCTGACCACGAATATTTTCAAAACCCACAGGTCGATCACCGCATCGCGTTGTTTGCCTTGGGGGTGTTGGTCCTTGTTGGGTTGGCGAGTGGCCTCGGACCCGCGTTGCGCGCGGTGGCCATCCGACCCGTTGAAGCCTTGCGTGACGAATGAGGTGGTGGGAGCGAGATCCATGGATTGAATTGGCGCAGGTGCTCCTGCGCAACCCGTTTCGCACGTTCTTGAGTTCGTTGGGCGTGGGGTGGGGATTGTTCATGATTTTGATCACCGTGGGTGCATCCAATGGACTTGAAGAAGGAGTCAAGTCAGACATGGGCAAACGTGTGAAAAACAGTGCGTTCTTGTGGGGTGAATCGACAAGCATGCCCTACAAGGGGTATCCCCGAGGGCGGTGGGTGGAATTGACAACCCCTGACGTCGAATACCTGGTGGAAAATGCCACCACGCTGGAGGCTGTGGCGCCTCGGAACCAACTTGGAGGGTGGCGTGGTGGAAACAACGTAACCCACGGTTTGAAGACTGCGGCTTGTGGCGTCTACGGAGACATGCCTGTGTACAAAGACATCGACCCCATCGTCATCATGGAGGGTCGCTACATCAACCAACGAGACCTCGACGACCGTCGCAAGGTGGCCGTCATCGGCAAGCGGGTGAGGCAACTGTTGTTTGACCGGGACGAAGACGTGTTGGGCAGCCACATTCAAATCCAAGGCGTCACCTTCACGGTGGTGGGGGTCTACAAGAGCCAGCAAACGGGCGAAGACGCCGAAGAGGCCGAAAACAGCATTTTCACGCCGTACACGACGTTCAACCATGCCTTCCACATGGGCGACAAAGTTGGGTGGTTGAGCCTGCTCATCAAGGAAGAAGTCCCTGGCGACACGGCCGTGGCCGAGGTCCTTCGTTTGCTGAAAGCCCAAAAAAGCGTGCATCCCGACGACCCCCGTGGTTTTGAGCATTGGAGCATGGCAGAAATGCACGAGGAGATGTCCACCGTGTTCGGGGCGTTTCGTTGGGTGTCCTTCGTGTTTGGTGGATTGGCCTTGTTCGCGGGTGTCATTGGCATCATGAACATCATGCTCATCACCATCAAGGAGCGCACGAGGGAGTTGGGTGTGCGCCGTGCATTGGGCGCCACGCCTGCCAACATCGTTGTCCAAATCATGGTGGAAACCCTCACACTCACGGTGCTTGCCGGTTTGGTGGGTGGCATTTTGGGGGTGTTCGCCCTGGAGGCGTTGGACGCCTACTTGGTGAACGCCGAAGACAACGGCATTTTCCGCCATCCCCATGTCACGCTTGATGTCCTCGTCACGGCTCTGAGCACCATGACCTTGTTGGGGGCTTTTGCCGGCGTGCTGCCAGCCCTTCGCGCGCTGCGTGTTCAACCCGTGAAAGCCCTTCGAACGTAATTTGTCCTTTGAACCTTTTGCCATGAAAAACGGAAAACTCCTTGCCTTGCTTGTTGGCGTGATGCTTGTGCTTGCAGGCACGGTCTATACGGTCAAACATCTGAAAGACCAGGAGCAGCAAGAGGAAGCGACGTACGGCACCGAGACCCCGCGTGTGGCGGACATTGTGCTCAAAACCCTGGCCTCAGGAAGCGTGCAACCGCGTCAGGAAATCCTCATCAAACCTCAGGTGTCAGGCATCGTTCGACGTGTGCTTGTGGAGGCAGGGGACGCGGTTGAGGCGGGAGACGTGCTTGCCGAGGTCATGATCGT
>CAZKGY010000332.1:0-1958 GCA_964552305.1 uncultured Comamonadaceae bacterium | reverse complement strand
CCGTCATCAAGAACTGCCAGTTGTCCTGATGGTCTATGCATTCAAGGGCATGGTGCCTGTCATCGACCCGTCGTCGTACGTGCATCCGCAGGCCACGGTGATTGGCCACGTCACCATTGGCAAGAGCTGCTATGTGGGGCCCGGCGCTGTGCTTCGCGGCGACTGGGGCCGCATCATCCTAGAGGACGGTTGCAACGTTCAGGAATCGTGCGTGTTGCACATGTTCCCTGGCCAAGACGTGCACCTAGAGGCAGGGTCGCACATCGGCCATGGAGCCATGATTCACGGCGCTCGGGTGGGACGAGATTCCCTCGTTGGAATGAACGCGGTGTTGCTTGACGACGTGGTCGTGGGCGAGGAGTCCATCGTCGGGGCCTTGGCCCTGGTCAAGGCATCGACGGAATGGCCGCGTCGCTCGTTGATTGTGGGCAATCCTGCGGTGAGAAAGGGCGACGTCAGCGACGCCATGTTGACCCACAAAAAGGAGGGCACCGCGCTGTATCAGGCGTTGACCGCCGAGGCCCAAGAATCGCTGGAAGAGGTGACGCCGCTCGAGGCGGTACCCGAGAATCGGCTGGAGTCGTTCCCCGATTACGAGACGTGGCAATCGCGCAAGGCTCGCTGAAGCATGGGCAGGTCGGGGCGTCGGACGCAGCAATTCAAGCAATTCCAGGTTTCGGACGACGCCTGTGGCATGAAGGTCGGCACCGATGCGTTGATCCTCGGCAGTTGGGCCGGAGAGTGGACGGTTGGGCAGGGGAGAAGCCCCAAGCGCATCCTTGATGTAGGCACGGGCAGTGGGATTTTGGCCTTGATGGTTGCCCAGCGGTTTCCCGACGCCCTCGTCGATGCGATTGAACTGGAGCCTAACGCCGTGGCCCAAGCCACGGAAAATGCAGCGGCGAGTCCCTTCGGCGACCGCATCCACGTGCATCACTGCGCCTTGCAAGGATGGCAAGCGGAGAACCCGTACGACTTGGTTGTGGTGAATCCACCGTTTTTTCACAACCATCCGAAGGGCACGGACCCCAAGCGCAACCTTGCCCGCCACGACGATTCCCTTCCATTGCTCGGTTTGCTGAAACACAGCCATCGACTCTTGGCGCCACGTGGCGAATTGGCCGTGGTGTATCCGGAAGACAGGGGAGGGGAGTTTGGCGCTGCTGTGTCGTTGTGTGGCCTGCACGAAGCGAGTCGCATTCGTTTGCAACCTTCTCCAGACCATGGGGTGATTCGAAGCCTGTGGGCGTTGACGAATGAGTCTTGCACAGGAAGCATGAGCCAACAGTGGCTCATTGAGCGCGAGCCCCTGAAGTGGGGCAAACAAGTGGGAGACCGGCTAGAGCCGTTTGTGTTAGAGGGGGTGCCTTGATCAGCAGCCCAAGACCCGGCGAAGGCGGTCCACCTGGGCCGCCCAAAGGTCCTTTGCGTCGTCCACTTCGTCTTCGTCGGCAAAGTCGGTGATGACGAGGGCATTCTCCCCGGTCAATTCATCCACACGGATCCGGAATTCGAAGTAGGCGTCGTCGCCTTCTTCTTCGGTTTCCAACCACCGGAACTTGGCGAACTCGTTGGTCTTTTTGGACACCATTCGCGCAGATTCTTCGCTGCCATCCCAGAAGAAGATGTGGATGTCCTTCTTGATGTTCACGTCGTCGCAGAACCACTCGGACAAGCCAGAGGGGGTGCTGATGCAGTTGAACAAGACGCCCTTGGAGCTGTTCAGGGGGATCTCCATTTGGAACTTCACTTTTTCAACGGTCATCATGGCGGTTTCGTTTTGAATGGTTCGAATTGGTATGCCAACACACGCAATCCGGAAAGGTTCACAAGATACGACATCCCGAACGGAAATCTTCGTTTGGCCTTGCATGAATGACGCCAAAACATGTTACCTTCGCGCTCCCAATGGCGGGGTAGCTCAGCTGGTTAGAGCGCAGGATTCATAATCCTGAGGT
>CAZKGY010000331.1:0-1965 GCA_964552305.1 uncultured Comamonadaceae bacterium | reverse complement strand
CGGGCCCAGGGGACCATCGAAACGTCCTTGTATCAGGACTTGGAATCCCTGGGGCACTCAACCACGCTTGCCGTATCCATGGCCAACGTCTACGCGTGGACAGTGGACTTCAGCCGTGTGCAAAAAGGCGACACGTACGACGTTCTGTATTGCCGCGAAATGGTCAATGGCCAACCGGCAAGCATGCCCATTGTCTTGGCCAGCACCTTCACGCATTGGGGCATCGAGCACGACGCATACCGCTTCAACCAAGGCGGAGGCACGAGTTACTTTGACGTGGAAGGCGGGTCGTTGCAACGCGTCTTTTTGAAGGCGCCCGTCGAATTCAGCCGCATTTCCAGCCGCTACAACCCCAAGCGCTTCCACCCCGTGTTGAAGAAGGTGAAAGGACACTTTGGCACCGATTACGCGGCGCCCACGGGCACGCCCATCGTGGCGGTGGGCGATGGCGTGGTGACCATCAGCGGCTACACCTCGGGGAACGGGAAATACGTGAAGATTCGGCACAACGGAACCTACGAAACCCAATACCTGCACATGTCGAAGCGCGCCGTCAAGAAAGGCCAACAAGTGCGTCAAGGCGAGGTGATTGGCTACGTGGGATCGACAGGGTTGGCCACGGGGCCGCACGTGTGTTTCCGCTTTTGGAAAAACGGACAGCAAATCGACCACTTGCGCGAGGAATTTCCACCCTCAGACCCCATCGACGCCAAGTACCAAAAAGACTTTGCCAAGGAAGTCAATCGTCTGGAAGGCCTGAAGGCCACAACGCCCATCAACGCGGGGCGTCCAGCATCGCTTTGAGGGCGCTCCTCTCCTCGTCCGTCAACCGGGGCAAGTCATCGGAACGGTAATACCATCTGAGCAAGCCAGCCTTCCATCCCGATGGAACCATGCTCGCCAACGCCTTTTTCAACCCACGTTGGGTCAGCCAACGGTTGAGCCCTTCAAACCGCGAGAGCCCCGCTTGGTTCGCGTCCTTGTCGGCCACCTTGTTCCAATCGTAGGGCGACAACCCGAGCCATTCTTCCAACGCCTTCCACGTCGCAGGGTCGCGCAACGCACCCGGCTCCAACACGCGGATTTGGTCTTCGTCGAAATGGCGCCGCCAGCGGGCGATTTGTTCGTCGAAGCGACTCAATTCTAGGAACAGCTCGCTCCGGCCCCACGAAGGGTCGGGGTGCGCCTCGTCAGCCCGCACCGCATCCAACACCGAGCCTTGGACGAAGCCGTATTTCCGAGCCATCATGTAATGCGAAAACACCCGTTCCACCGGGTCTCGGAGGCTGATGACAAGTTTGGCGTGAGGGTGCGCTTTCTTGAGCGCTTCGGGGGCCGTCGGCGACCACAAATACGACGTGCTGCATTCGCCCACGACCTTGTGGACTGGCTTCACCCCGGAAAACAACCGCAGGTAATCCTCGCGCTTCCGAACGAACCCCACCTGTCGCTCAGGCAGAGGATCAGGACCATTCAAGTAGTCGGCAAGACCCACCTTCGTGTTGGCGCGAAAGGCCGGCGAAAATCGGGCTGGATCAATGTCGTCACGGCTGTGATAATTGGGCTCCTTAAGAGGGCTGAGAAACACTTCGGGGTGGTCCTTGAGCCTGCTGTACAAGGTGGTGGTTCCGCACTTGGCGGCGCCGATGACGAAAAAGTTGATGCGTGTTTCGACGTTCATGGTCGTGGGCCTCGGACAAAGGTCTGCATCACCGCAAGGACTGACAAACCCAGGTGCTTCCGTACGGCGAATGCTGCCGCCACGTTCCAAACGGCCATGGAACAAGCCGTGGCCACTGCCGCTCCGACGATGCCGTGGCGAGGGATGGCCCACACGTTCATCGCCACGTTGAGAATGGCTGCGCCCCACACGATGCGTTGGGCCTCGCGTTCGTGGCCCGTCATGTTCAGGAGGTTCATCACCGGGCCACACAAGGCGTTCACCGCTTGCCCTGCCGCCAGCCA
>CAZKGY010000330.1:0-1970 GCA_964552305.1 uncultured Comamonadaceae bacterium | reverse complement strand
CCTTGATGCGGGAGCAGGTGGGGCGCGTGGCGCCCAGGGTGGATCGGTTTGGACGGGAGCACATCCTGTTGACGGAGCAGCCGTCGCGTCTGGTTGACCGAGGCCCAGGGCTGCGGCAAGCGGTGCCCTCCGAAGTGAGCATGGCGCGGCGTTTGGCCGAGGAGGTTGTGGCGCGCCACGACACGGACCGTGTGGTGCTTGTTGTCACGCAGGGTCCCGACCTCGCGCTGGAGGAGGCGTTCATGGAAACCTTCGATGCCCTGCAACGCGACAAATGGATGACGCCGCTTGATTCCATGCGCTACGCCTTGTTGGACACCGTGCATGGAACCACCAAGTCCATTGGGGCCTTGCCTCAGTGGATTTCCCCGTACGATCGGAACATTGTGGTCTCTGTGGCCGGTCGGTCGGCACGCTCCATGTGGGCGGCGCTGTGGACGGAAGTTCAAATGAACGACACTTCCGAGTGCTTCATTTTTGGCCACCCTGAAGTGGCGGACATGCCGTTTTTGGAAGGTCCGCTGATGGAGCAATGGCGCCTGACGTTGGCACAGTCCGGCGAGGTACGCTGGGAGGACGAGGACGTGGCCCCATGGGTCCAGGCGTTTTGGGCCCAGTCGGGCACCGACCCCAGCAAGTACGCCACCTTGGCCCACGACGCCCTGCTCGACGCGGCCATCCGACGCTTTCCAGCCCTCCGTTGGGCGGTGCAACCGTTGGCGGAACCCATGGTGTGGACCCAGCTCGACTCAGCAGGTGCCTGGCACAACGACACGTGGGCGTTCCGCTTCTTCCGCGATTGGCAGTGGATGCCCTTGGATTCCGCGGCAGCCCTCGAGCCTTTCGTGGCGCACCCATTCTACGACCCCGAGGGCTTGTTGATTCCGATTCCGCCCGACGCATTGATCCGTCATCCGGAGTTGGTGGGGGTGGAGCCGTTCATCGAAGTGGAGAAGGAGGATGAGTGAGGCATTCGCTACGTGGCGGTCGGGGATTGTGGAGGTCTTTCAGGGCATCCAAGACCAAATCTGCCAAGGCGTCGAGGCCCTGGAGGCCCGAGAAGGTGGCAAGTCGTTTCAAGAGGACTTGTGGAGCCGTGAAGGCGGTGGCGGTGGGCGAACCCGCGTGCTCACGGCTGGCGCGGTCTGGGAGCGTGGGGGTGTGAATTTCAGTGACGTCCATGGCCCGGTGTCGGAAGGGTTGGCCCAGCAAATGCAAACCCAAGCCGACGAGTTCTGGGCGACCGGGGTGAGCCTGGTGCTTCACCCCAACAACCCGCACGTTCCAATCGTGCACATGAACGTGCGTCACTTCGCCTTGAGCGACGGCACCGAGTGGTTCGGTGGGGGCATCGACATGACGCCCCACTACATCGTGCCCGCCGACGCCCAGCGCTTTCACCGGGTGTTGAAGGACGTGTGCGACCGGCACGACGTGGCCGACTACCAGGCGTTCAAGGAGTGGGCCGACGACTACTTCTTCATCCCTCACCGGAACGAGACCCGCGGCATTGGCGGCATCTTCTTCGACCACCTCGGACGTTCAGGGGAGGCAGACATGCCGTCGTTGAAGGCGTTCGTCGTCGACGTTGGGCAGAGCTTCCTGGCCACGTACATGCCTCTGGTGGAACAAAACATGGGGCAACCGTTCACCGAGGCGCAACGGGATTGGCAGTTGCACCGCCGTGGCCGCTACGCAGAGTTCAACCTGGCGTGGGATCGCGGCACGAGGTTTGGCTTGGTGTCCAATGGCAGGACGGAAAGCATCCTGATGAGCTTGCCTCCTGAGGCGCGGTGGACGTACACGCATCAGCCTGGCCCCGAAGAGGCGAACACGCTGAAAGGCTTGAAGAAGGGGATGGATTGGCTCGCCGGAGGCTGAGCCCTTAGATCCGGTTGTCGATGAAGCTGACGCCCGGGTGCTTTTCCTGCGGGAATTCGAACATGCCGGGCTTGACCTCGAGGCTCGTG
>CAZKGY010000329.1:0-1996 GCA_964552305.1 uncultured Comamonadaceae bacterium | reverse complement strand
ACGCGGCGCCCGATGGGGTGTACTTCTACCAGGTGCGTTACGAGGAGGCCGAGGGCCCGCTGCTTGTGGAAGGGACGGTCGTCTTGTTGAGGTAGCGCGTCCACACAAAATTGTGGGAAGTCCGCCGAGAAATGGGGTGAAACCATCCCTTTCTGTGGCTACATTGGGTCCATGGATTCACTTCGTCACACGTCACCGTTGTCCACCAAGGACGTCTTGACCGTGTTGCCAGGGTTGTTCTGGGACAACGACTGCGTCATGCTCCCCGAATTGGGCGGATTTGTCTGCAATTCCAAGCCTGCGCGCTACGACGAAGAGAAGCTGGAAATTGTGCCGCCTTCCAGGGACGTGCTGTTCAACGCGCGCTTGACGACCCACGACGGGGTGTTGGCCAATGCGTTGATGCGCAAGCACGGCATGGTCTACCGCGACGCCTTGCAGGCCGTGGAACGGCTGGTGGCCTCGTTGAAGGCCCAACTCGAAGCCTCGGGTTCGGTGACGCTCCCGGGATTGGGCACGCTGTACCAAGAAAACGACGGCATGTTGCGGTTCATGGCTGACGCCGAGTTCGAGCGCATGTTGGGGTCGTTTGGCCACGCCAGCATCCCACTGTCTCCCCTCGACGCCCGCGTGGCGTTGCCAGATCCTGCACCCATGGCGCCTCTCTCCAAGGAAACGCCCAAGGCGGCCGAACCCACCAAGGTGCGTCGCATCTCGTCGCACGACGAAGCGCTGCCGTGGCAAGTCAAGCTCGGCCGCGCCGCGGCGGCCGTGGCGGTGCCACTGACGTTGGCGGGGGCGTACCTGCTTTCGCAGCCATCCGGCACCGAAACCATGCTCGCGAGCAACCCCCTTTGGAACCACGCGCCGATCGCGGCGTCTTACACGCCGGCTCCCTCGGATGCCGGGTTGTCCTTCGAGACGCCTGCGGCACCCAAGGAATCGCCCAAGGCGTTCGTGGAACGAACCCAGTGGGAAGGACCGTTGGTGTTTGACTTGGAACGAGGCACCCCCTCCACCCACGGCATCCGCATGACGGTTCCCGCAGTGGAGGTTGCGCCTGAGACGGCCCCGGAAGTGGCCCCACCGCCACCCCCCGCGCCCATCAAGTTCATGATCGTCGGCGGGGCGTTTTCCGTGAAAGACAACGCCCGAAAGTTGGCGGCTGACCTCAAGACGCAAGGCTTTGAAACGTCCCTTCACGTGCAAGCGAACAACGGGTTGACCGTGGTCAGCATGGGAGGCTACGCCACCGAAGCGGATGCGCGTGTGGCGCTCCAGACGGCACGAAGCCAAGGCCACGAGAAGGCCTGGATGAAGCGGTTGTAAGGGCCATGAACCAACCGGTGGCCTTGGACGCCTTGGACGGCGTCATCCTGGATTTTGGAGGGGTGTTGTACGACATCGATTACGACGCGCCGCCGAAGGCATTCGCGGCCTTGGGCGACCCATCGTTTGCATCCCTGTACCACCAGGCGTCGCAATCGCCATGGTTTGACCAGTTGGAGACAGGCACCCTCGGCAAGGAAGAGTTCTATGGGCACTTGTTGAAGCGGTGCGACGCCGGGACCACCATGCAAGACGTCCACGAGGCGTGGTGTTGCATCCTCACAGGCATGCCGCAGGCTCGCGCGGAGGCAGTGGAACGGTTGGGGGGGAAGACGCGCCTGTTTTTGCTCAGCAACACCAACGCCATCCACACCCACGTGTTCGAGGAGGACTTGCGCGCCACCTTGAAGGACGCGGATGCGTTTTGGGGGGCGTTTGAAGAGGCCCATTACAGCCACGACTTGGGCTTGAAGAAGCCCCACCCAGAGACCTTCCTGCACGTGTGCGAGCGCCACGGCCTCGCCCCCAGCCGGACCTTGTTCTTGGACGACAGCATCCAGCACGTGCGTGGCGCGGCGGAGGCAGGGCTCCATGCGCACCATTTGGACCTCATCAAGGAAGACTTCGCGGGGTGGCTTCAACGCATGGGCTGGGCCGTCTGAGTGGT
>CAZKGY010000328.1:0-2005 GCA_964552305.1 uncultured Comamonadaceae bacterium | reverse complement strand
CAACGGAACCCTTCAAGACGACTTGGAGGGTCATGACGTCGTAGGCATCCGGGACGTGGATACGCGCGCTTTGGTGACGCACATCCGCGAGAACGGCGCCATGAATGCGGTGGTGTCTAGCGACGGCACGTCCGTTGAAGAACTCAAGGCCAAGCTTGCTGATGTGCCTTCGATGGAGGGCATGGAGTTGTCTAGCCAGGTCAGTGTGGACGAGCCACGGGAAGCAGGCGAGGGAGGGGAGCACCGAGTGGCGCTGCTCGACTTGGGCGTCAAGGAGAGCATTGTGCGCTGTTTGGTCGACCGAGGCTGCCACGTCAAGGTGTTCCCATGGGACAGCAAAGCGTCGGATCTCCTTTCCTGGAACCCTGAGGGGATCATGCTGAGCAATGGACCGGGCGATCCGGCTGCCATGCCAGGGGTGGTGAATGAAGTGCGAGAATTGGCTGCCTCTGGTGTGCCTGTGTTTGGCATTTGTCTGGGACACCAAGTGTTGGCGCTGAGCCAAGGCTTGACCACAGAAAAGATGTTCAACGGTCACCGAGGAGTGAACCACCCTGTCAAGAATTTGATCAGCGGCAAGTGCGAGATCACGTCCCAAAACCACGGGTTCGTTGTCAGCCGTGATGCGCTGGAATCTGCCACCGAGGTGGAGGAAACCCACGTGCATCTCAACGACAACACCGTCGCAGGCATTCGTGTCAAGGGAAAACCTGTCTTCAGCGTGCAGTACCACCCAGAGGCGTCCGCAGGCCCTCACGACAGCCGCTACCTGTTCGACGAGTTTGTCACCAACATCGCAAAAGAGAAATCTGCCGTCTTGCAATGACCGACGGTCCATCATAGGGACAACGTCCCTGTTAAATACATCTTACAGATGAGTTACATCGATTACGTTCACGCCCGCCAAATCTTGGATTCGCGGGGCAACCCCACCTTGGAGGTGGAAGTTGGCACAGGTGACGGATCCTTTGGCCGTGCGGCGGTGCCTTCCGGGGCGTCCACGGGCGTCCACGAGGCAGTGGAGCTTCGCGATGGCGGAGACGCCTGGATGGGCAAAGGCGTGGAAAAGGCCGTTTCCCACGTGAACACAGAATTGCAAGAAGCCCTTGTGGGGATGGACGTCACCGACCAGCGCCTCATTGACGAAACCATGCTCGAGGTGGACGGCACGGAGAACAAAGGCAACTTGGGAGCCAACGCCATCCTCGGCGTGAGTCTTGCGGCGGCGCGTGCTGCGGCAGATTGCTTGGGTCAACCCCTGTACCGCTACGTCGGTGGTGTGAATGCACGGACGCTGCCCGTGCCCATGATGAACATCTTGAACGGTGGATCGCACGCCGACAACAAGATTGACATCCAAGAGTTCATGGTGATGCCTGTGGGTGCAGAGACCTTCACGGACGGTTTGCGCATGGGCACAGAGATCTTCCACCACTTGAAGAGCGTGCTGAAGGGCCAAGGCCACAGCACCAACGTGGGGGACGAGGGGGGCTTTGCCCCCAATTTGGGCAGCAATGAGGAGGCTGTGGAAGTGGTTTTGCAGGCCATCGAAAAGGCGGGATACCGCCCTGGCGAGGACGTGTTGCTTGCCATGGATGCTGCGGCGTCTGAGTTCTACGACAAGGAGAGCGGCCTTTACAAGTTTGCGTCCACCGGCGACCAGCGCACGGGTGCGGAAATGGTGGACTTTTGGAAAGGCTGGTGCGACAAGTACCCCATCGTTTCCATCGAGGATGGCCTCGACGAAGACGATTGGAGCGCTTGGAAGCAATTGACAGACGTGCTGGGCAACCGCGTGCAATTGGTTGGGGACGACTTGTTTGTGACCAACGTCCGGCGCTTGTCTCGTGGCATCGACGAAGGCGTGGGCAATTCCATTTTGGTCAAGGTGAACCAAATCGGCACCTTGTCAGAAACCATCGACGCCGTGAGCATGGCGCACCGCGCGGGTTACACCTCGGTCATGAGCCACCGAAGCGGAGAGACGGAAGACACGACCAGTGCG
>CAZKGY010000327.1:0-2008 GCA_964552305.1 uncultured Comamonadaceae bacterium | reverse complement strand
GGGCATCCCACCGACATCTTCTTTTTGACGTGCGACGCCTTTGGGGTCTTGCCTCCGATCGCCCGGCTCGACAAAGGGCAGGCCATGTACCATTTCTTGTCGGGCTACACCGCCAAGGTGGCCGGGACAGAAGCGGGGGTGGTGGAACCCCAAACGACGTTCTCAGCGTGCTTCGGGGCGCCGTTCCTTCCCCTGCCGGCGACCGAGTACGCGGCGATGTTGGGCGAACGCATGACGACCCATGGGGTCCGCATGTGGTTGGTCAACACAGGCTGGACTGGCGGTGCTTACGGCGTGGGCCAGCGCATGAAACTGTCCCACACCCGCGCGATGATTGCCGCAGCGTTGGGGGGACAGTTGGATGCGGTCAGCACCCACGAGCACCCCGTGTTTGGCCTCCAAGTGCCTGCGTCATGCCCTGGTGTCCCGGACACTGTGCTCGATGTGCGTTCCACGTGGGCCGACGGCGAGGCCTACGACGCCATGGCCGAAGACCTTGCCGCACGATTCGCGGCCAACTTTGCCCAGTTCGAAGGCGAAGCCACGGAGGAAATGAAGGAGGGCGCACCCAAGGTGATGTCGTCCTGAGTGACTGCTGCCCTTGACGGGGTACCTTTGGGCCATGCACACCTGCCTTTGCCCAGACCTTCATCAGGGAAGAATGTCCCTTCCGGAAGACGAGGCCCTGCACGTGGTGCGCGTGCTTCGCATGGGCGAAGGGGACAGGGTTCAATTGATTGACGGACACGGTTCGCATGCCCTGGGCACGTTGGTGGATGTGGGCAAACGCAAGGCATCCGTCACCATCGAGGAGGTTCACCACGAGGAAACCAGGCCCCAAGGCTTGACGCTTCTGGTGGCTCCCACCAAGGCGACCGACCGGTTCGAGTGGTTGCTTGAAAAGGCCACAGAACTGGGGGTGGAGGCCATCGTTCCTGTCTGGACCCAACGCAGCGAACGCCGGGTCGACAAGCATGAGCGGTGGACGAAGGTGCTGGTGGCTGCCACCAAGCAGTGCCAACGTCTTTGGATGCCCACGTTGGCGGAGGCGGAGCCGTTGCAAGATGCCTTGGCTCGATTGACCGAAGAGGTGCCATTGGCCGTGGCCCATTGCATGGAAGAACTGTCCAATGCACCGGACAGGACCTCTTGGGTGGATTGGCAACGGTCTCACAACCAAGCGGTTTTGGCCATCGGTCCAGAAGGGGATTTCACCCCGGAGGAAGTGGGTGCGATGGTGGATCTTGGGGCACAGCCGGTTCATTTGGGATCGCTCAGGTTGCGAACGGAAACAGCGGGCATGGCCGCCGTTGCCCAATTTGGTCGGGAAGGCTGAATTCGGCTTTCGATGGCTCGTTACCTTTGAAGGGATGCGCATCCCTTGTTTTTCCCATGCCATGGACGTGTTGACTTGGTTTGTCGTGATGGCAAGCTTGGGTTTCATGGGTCATGCCGCGCAAGGCCAAGGGGCTTTGGGCGTCTTGGACATGGATGTGTTGGTGCCTCCCGGAGGGGTGCTGTCCAACGGAGCGCCCGCGAACTTGCCTGTGGCACCAGGAGACTTGTTGCTTTCTCCCGTTCAAAGCCCGACGAGCATGTTCCATGTGCTCGTGGACGACGAGGCAAACATGACTTGGGCGGAACAAACCCCTTTTCGGGGGTTTTTCATGAAGCCATGGGGGCCAGGGGAATTTGTGTGGTACAACTACGCGTTGCGAAAGTGGACCGTGGTGGACCCAAACTTCACGACGTTGGACACGTTGACGCAAACGTTTGTGGCGGACGACGACTACCACGACGTGCATCGCTTCGACGACGGGAGTTACTTGGTTGTGCTTTTGGAAGAGTTGTACATGGACATCACGGATCTGGGCGGGTTGGACAACGCCAAGGTGCTGAACCCGAGGATGCTTCATCTGGATCAAAACGAAACGGTTCTGCGCGAGTGGAGTGGCCTTGAGCACCTGCCCATCGATCCTGCTTTGGACAATTTGTTGTTCTCCACCGT
>CAZKGY010000326.1:0-2009 GCA_964552305.1 uncultured Comamonadaceae bacterium | reverse complement strand
GACCAGCAAGTCACCCCTGAGGCCTTGACTGAGCTGGTCGCGCAACTCCAGGTCCCAGCTGGGATGGGCGACAACCACCACGACAGGGACGCCTTGGATGGCCTTCGCATGCAAATAGACAGCGTCGACGAGCAACTCCTTCAGTTGCTCAGCCAACGCATGGAACTGGCACGCACCATTGGATCCCTGAAGCACAAGAACAAATGGTCTCTGCTCAGCGTGGCGCGCTGGAGGGACATCATCCGCACCCGATCTGCTTGGGGCGCTTCTCTGGGTTTGGGCAACGATTTCTTGACCCGCATCCTGAATTCGGTGCATGAAGAGAGCATTCGCGTCCAAAGCGACGAGTCGCCCCAGGAGTGAGTGATTTTTTTCAGCACTCAAACTCTTGAAAATCAGCCATCAAGCAGCAACGCGCTGTTTTTTTTTCTTCCAAACGAAACCATCCAAGGATGGAAGGCGTAAAGGGGCTCGGTTTTGGTTAACCGCGCGTTAAGCGCATGAATCAGGCGATTTGGTTAAAGGGATCCTCAAACGTGAGGGTCCCTTTTTTCATTTCAGGAAAACATCGCCAACCAAATCGACCGGCTGACCCTGTAAATCAGAGGCATCAGAGCCACGAGCAAGCCAATTCCCCAACCCAAGAAGGTCTTTGGATGCGTGAACATGCCAAATTCAATCAAGCCCCAGCGATCGAACGTCATCAGGGCAACCAACAAGGCGATCCAAAGCGCGACGGTCATCGCGTAGCTGACGTACGCCGCGCCAAAATAGAATCCAGGTTCTTTTTGAAAATCCTCGCCACAGGCGGTGCATGAAGGATGCATGGGGGCCACTTTGCGTGGATGGTACGCGTTCCGGTGGACGAACAACTCCCCCTCCCCACATCGAGGGCATCGTAGCTTCAACATCCACGTCAACTTGGGCATGCCCAAAGGTCTGCCATCCAGCGCAATTCGACGTGACCCAAGTGGCATTGACATTCGTTCAGTCTCCTCGCCAAAGCCGATAGTTGGCGTAATTGGGGTTGATTCCCAATTTCTTCAGCAGTTGCTTGGCCCTGTCTTTCAAGGTCCATCGGTTGTTGGATGGATCGAAGGCAAACTTCCAATTCATGGCCTTCACCCGCCGAGTCATCGGAGCCGGATGGTTGCCCTCGAATCGATGCATCGAACGGATGTGCTTTTCGTATTCGAACTCGGCCGCGCCCACCACATGCTGGCTCACCCATTCGTCGCTGTGCCAGAGTTTGTTGAACGCCACCCGTTTGTCCTGCATGACCTTGGGTGGTTTGACCCAACCGTAATGATGCACGTACGCCTCCACGGGGACCACGCGAAGCAGTTCGTTGTCGCGAATCCGAAACCCCTGCGCGTCGCGAAAGGACCGGATGGTTGGACAAGCCCTAACCACCCGAACCTCATGGGCGTACCATCGGTCTGAGGCACCCACGAAGTCGTACGAACCATAGAAGTGCCTGTAGTTGAACAACAACCCGTCCACCTCAAGGTTGGTCAGGTGGTCGCGCATGGCCTGCCGCACCACCTTGTGGCCGTCTTCGTGCATCACCTCATCCCCTTGGATGTAGACGGCCCAATCGGCCCGTGGATCAATCGCGGCATAGGCCTTGTCGGTTTCTGCCGCCAACACCCGGCCTCCTTCTCGAAGCGAATCGTCCCACACGGTGTCGACAATTCTCACCTTCGGCGAGTCCAAGCCTTCGACCAACGCCCGGGTGCCATCGCCGCCGTTCCCGACGGCCACCACCACCTCGTCGCACAGCGGCAAGATGCTTTGAATGGCCTCAACGATAGGGTAATCGAAGCGGATGGCGTTGTTGATGAACGTGAATCCAGAGACGAACATGGCTTTGCCTTAGGCGTGTTGAAGCTTGTGCAGCTCCGCGTACCTCCCCTCAAGCGCCATGAGATCCTGGTGCGTTCCTTCTTCCAACACCCGTCCCTCCTCAAGCACCGCAATCCAATCTGCCGCCCGGACCGTGGCCAACC
>CAZKGY010000325.1:0-2025 GCA_964552305.1 uncultured Comamonadaceae bacterium | reverse complement strand
TGTTCCCGATCCTTGAAGTGGGAACGTCAGCCAAAATGCTGAGCATCGTGCCTTTGATGAATGGCGGCGGGCTGTTCGAGACAGGCGCGGGTGGCTCTGCCCCCAAGCACGTGCAACAGCTCGTCTCAGAGAACTACCTCCGTTGGGACAGCTTGGGAGAATTCATGGCGTTGGTCCCTAGCCTGGAGCACATCGCCACCACCACCGGCAACGCCGCCGCCCAAGTCCTAGCCAACGCCTTGGACGACGCAACAACGAAGTTCCTGGACGAAGACAAAAGCCCGACGCGCAAGCTCGGCGGCATTGACAACCGTGGGTCGCATTTCCACCTTGTCAAGTTTTGGGCCCAGGCCCTTGCTGACCAAAGCGAAAGCGCCGACCTCGCGTCCACGTTCCGTCCCCTTGCTGACGCCCTTTCTGCCAACGAAGAGGCCATCGTCGACGAGTTGATTGCTGTCCAAGGCACGCCCGTTGATCTGGGCGGGTACTACAAGCCTGACCCCGCGAAATGTGACGCTGTGATGAGGCCTTCTGCGACCTTCAACGAGGTCATGCAGTCGTGGTCTGCATGAGTGCGGCAATGCGCCGGCGCTCAAAGGCAACAAGGTCCTGAAAGAGGGGGGTGTCCCCCTGGCTATGGGCGCGCATGGCACCCAGCAACGCCTTCCAGTCCGTTTCGTTGCGGGCCGGAATGGCCTCGTTCGATCCTGGGATTGAACCCTCCATGTCGGACGTCAACGCCATGAAGGCCTCCATGTATTCCTTCTGCAACTGAATCATCAGGTGGCCCACCTGCGCAATGCTGTCCGGATCGAGCGTGGTGGCGAGCACGTTGCGGCAACGCATGATGTTCTCGACGTGGCCTTGAATCAAGGCTTCCAATGCCGTCCCAGTGGGCAAGCATGACGGCATCGCCACAGGGGCACCCAAGGGCTCCAACCCAAGGCTTTGGGCGGCGTCACTCAGAAGGACGCAACGGTCCACCTTGGCGGCATACAACTTGGGAATGATGGGGGAGCGCATGAAATGGTCGCGCACCTGGAACACCGCTTGGTCCAAGGCGTCGGTCCACGATTCGCGGTCAGACTCCTCCGTGAGGCCCAACAGGGAAAAGGCTTTTGCACGTTCCATTCTGACAAGTTAACGCCCAAACCCCTCCTGTCATTCTCCATTCTCACGTTAAATTCGCTGACGTGCCGGCCTTTGTCGGTTGCCATGAAACGAGACAGAATGAAACGACCCATGATTTGGACCCTCAGCGCAGCACTCATGTTGGCCCTTGGATGCGGGGAATCCGGCACCCAAAAGGCTGCCCCTTCCACGCCAACGAAAAGCGAAACAAAGGCCCCATCGAACCAACCAGACGTCACGGTTTCGGCCAAATGGAAGGACGGCACAAACGACGCCAACCGCGGAGACAAGCAGGGCAAGGTGCGTTTGCAGGGATCCATCCCCGCCGCCGACGGAACCATGCTGTACCTCTACGAGACCGAAGGGCGCAACCTCACGCTCATGGACAGCGCCAAGGTGCTGGGCCAGGCCTTCGATTTTGGTCAGGTGGACGTGCACCGAGGCTTCTACCAAATGGCCACCAAAGACGCCAAGAACAACTGCCAATTCATCATGAACCCCGACGAGGCAAACCTCAACTTGTCGTTCCGTTCCAAAATGATGACCAGCGGGAAAACGGCGTCACAAAGCGCAGAAAACAAGGCTTGGTTCACCTACGAGACGTTTGCCCGCGTCAACAACAACCAGATTCGCAACCTCCGCAAGCAAATGAAGGACAGCCCCTTCAAGGCCCAAGTGGAGCAACAAATCGCGGACAAAGAGGCCGAGCTCGTCGCCAAGCAGCACGAGCTCATGGATGCAAACCCCAACACGTACTTGGCGAAGTTCTTGGGCTGGAAAAACCCCAAGTACCCCAAGTCTCAGGGCAACTTCTTCGACGACATCGATCCAATGGACAACAGCTTGAAGCGTTCCCTGGCCATCAGCGACCGCATCCAAGGATTCATGGTCGCC
>CAZKGY010000324.1:0-2030 GCA_964552305.1 uncultured Comamonadaceae bacterium | reverse complement strand
CCCAACGACGGGAGTGCGTCGGTCTTGCTGCCCAACGTGACCACCTCGCAGGCCAGGATCAAGGTCAAGGCCAGCAACAACGTGTTTTTTGACATCAGCAACGGAAACTTCAGCATCACCCCAGGGGCAGGCAACATCGACTACGACTTGGCGATTGCGTCCGTGCAAGGGTTGAATCCCGGTCCATGCGAAAGCGTGCTTGACCCGAAGGTCAACGTGTTCAACGTGGGGCAGCTGGCCGTTTCGGCCTTCAGCGTGTCTTTGTCGTTTGACGGAGGAACCCCACAGGTGGTCAATTGGACAGGCACGCTCGGCAGCGGAGAAGGGGTGGACGTGGCGTTTTGTGAATCTGGACCCTGCGTGGCTCTGTCAGACGGCAACCACGTGGCCGACGCCATGGTTCAACTCA
This sequence comes from uncultured Comamonadaceae bacterium, assembly GCA_964552305.1. Taxonomy (GTDB): domain Bacteria; phylum Bacteroidota; class Bacteroidia; order Flavobacteriales_D; family Sanyastnellaceae; genus UBA11663. Next base: position 1,621 of record CAZKGY010000324.1, on the reverse strand, counting down.
CTGGGGCGAGCGATGAAAACGCGTCGAACGACGGGTTCACCACCTCTTTTGAGACGAGTTCAGGCGCAGACGCAACATGGACCATCGTGACAGACAACTACCCCGGAGAAACCACATGGAGCGTGACCAACGAGGCGGGGGCCACGGTTTGGTCTGGAGGGCCTTACGCGTCCTCAGGAACCACCTACACCGAGTCCTTGTGTCTGCCCTACGGATGCTACTCTTTGACGGTGAACGACAGCTACGGCGATGGCATTTGCTGCGCCTACGGCCAAGGCTCCTTCGAATTGACGTCAGGTGGCCAAACGTTGGCTGCAGGCGGAGAATTTGGGCCATCCACGACCTTGAATTTCTGCCTCGATTCGCCGGCCATTCTCGGTTGCACGGACCCTACGGCTGTCAATTTTAACCCCCAGGCCACCGAAGACGACGGCTCATGCGTGGAGGCAGTGTCTGGTTGCACCAACCCAATTGCTTGCAACTACGACCCTTCCGCAAACGTCGATGACGGGTCGTGCACGTTCGCCGAAGAATTCTACGACTGTGGTGCCGAGTGTTTGATCGACTCCGACGGCGATGGGGTGTGTGACCCCCTCGAAGTGGTGGGGTGCCAAGACGCCGAAGCATGCAACTACGACGAAACGGCCACCGACCCCGGGGAATGCTTCTTCGCCGATCCAGGATTCAATTGCGACGGCACGTCCCTGTGCCTGGAAGACCTGAATGGCAACGGTGCCATTGAAGTGGGCGACGTGCTGACGGTGCTTTCAGAATTTGGATGCAGCCAGGGGTGCACCGCCGATTTGACGGGCGATGGATTCGTGGCCGTCGACGATGTGTTGTTGGTGTTGTCGGTGTTTGGGACGTCTTGTCAATAACTTGGGCCACCATGGCTCAACCCAAACAACGGCAGTGGACCACGACCTTGGACGTGTGGTCCCCTGAGGACCTGAACGCATCTGACCAGGCGTTGCTGGCTGAGGCCCACAAGGCTGCTGCCAAGGCCTACGCGCCTTACAGCAACTTCCTCGTGGGCGGTGCCGTGGCGTTGGAAGACGGCACGGTGGTTCGCGGCAGCAACCAAGAAAACATGGCTTACCCCTCGGGGATGTGCGGCGAACGGGTGGCCGTTTTTGCAGCCGGAGCACAGCATCCGGGAGCGGTGATGAAGGCAGTGGCCATCGTCTCGCCGTCTTCCAATGCCTTGTCCGAAGCCTTCATGCCGTGTGGGGGGTGCCGTCAAGTCCTCGTCGAAGCCGAGCGCAGGCAGGACAGTCCCATTCGGATTCTCCTGCAAGTCCGGGATGAAGACGTCTCGATTTCGCCCTCGGCCAGCAACCTGATGCCATTCTCGTTCGAGGCGAAAGGCTTGGGAAGTCAGGAGGGTTGATCGCCTTGGTACCCGTCTTGGTGCACCTGGGTGACTGCCCGACCAATCGGGCCCACGGTGATGTTGGCTAGAGGAGGCACGAAGGACAGCATCCCTGTGCTGCTCAGTGGTTTGAGTTGCCCCAAGAAGGGCCGTGATGGAGCACATGGCAGTTGGATTGAAAGGACAGGGGGACATTGCCACCTGGTCTCTTGGAGATACGACACACTTCGTAGCTTGCCAACATGTTGA
>CAZKGY010000323.1:0-2053 GCA_964552305.1 uncultured Comamonadaceae bacterium | reverse complement strand
TCAGGGTTCCTTCGTCGAGTTTGGACACCACGGGATTGCCTTGTTCATCCACCTTGAATCCGGAAGCCTTGCCCCGTGCGTTGGTTTGAGGGATGGGGCTTCCCTCGAGCGAGCCAAGGCCCAAAAAGTGCACCGAAGCACCTGCTTGTTTGGCCATGGAGCAGGCTTCAACGACGTCGTCTTCGTGGTTTTCGCCGTCGGTCATGACGACGATCATCGGGCTCGCCTCGCTGTTGGGGTCAAACGCCCTCATGCAGGTCTCGACGGCATTGCCGACCGCGGTTCCTTGGGTTGGGACCATGCCAGGATCCACGGATTTGAGAAACAACTTGATGGCTTGGATGTCGGTGGTCAAAGGGCATTGGACGAAGGCGTCCCCGGCAAACACCACGAGCCCCAAACGGTCGCTTTGGGCAGCGGCCGTCAGGCGTTCGACGGTGCGTTTCGCAAGGTCGATCCGCGGCATACCCACGTCCTCAGCAAGCATGCTGTTGCTCACGTCCACGGCCACCATGACGTCCACGCCTTCGGATTCCACCTCTTCCAAACGGCTCCCCATTTTGGGGTCCAGCCACCCAACGATGGCTGCCCCAAGAGCCCAACGCCACAGCAGGAATTTCCAGGTTGGGCGGAACATGCGGTACTCTTCGTACACGGTGTCCACCAGATGGGCGTCTGCAAGTTGTCCCACCACGCGATGCCTCCAACGCAAATGCCACGCCATCACGACGGTGGCGGCCAAGGCTGTCAGAAGCAGGGGAGCTGCATCTGGCCGATGAAGTTCCAGGCTCGGGACCACCGCACGCGCAGAATGCCAGCCACCCAAAAGCGCTGCCCAGAACAACAGCTCGAGGAAGGCCATGATGCCTACAACGGGTCGTATGGAAGGTCGGGGGTTCATGCCTCGAGGGTTCTCAATGCGGTCGTTTTTAGGGCAAATTCAAGCAAGAGCGCCAGCAAGGCTGCGAGGGCCCAGGGGCCAAATGCCTCGGTTTTCCGTTGGTACCGGAGGACATTGAACTGGGTGGTTTCGAGCGCGTCGATTTCGCGGTAGATGTCCTGAAGTTTGTCGTCGTTGGTCGCGCGGAAGTAACGGCCGCCTGTGGCCTCTGCGATGCCCTTCAAGGTTGCTTCGTCGATGCGGACGTCCATCCATTCCATGCGGGTTTGGCCGTTGGTCAAGGTGACCGGGAATTTGGCCTTGCCGATGGTGCCAACGCCAATGGTGTACACTTTGATGCCGTTCAGTTCGGCCAGTTGGGCGGCGTCAATCGGTTCGATTTGTCCGGCGGTGTTCTCGCCGTCCGTCAGCAGAATGACCACCTTGCTCTTGGCTTCGCTCGTACGCAGGCGATTCACGGCCACGGCCAGTCCAGAGCCAATGGCCGTGCCCGGTTCGAGAAGTCCCGTGTTCAGTCCGTCCAAGCCGTTTTTCACCACGACGTGGTCGGTGGTGATGGGTACTTGGGTGAAGGCTTCGCCCTCAAAGGCCACGACGCCGATTCGGTCAAAGGGACGGCTGCCCACGAAGTCGATGGCCACTTCTTTGGCGCTTTCCAGTCGATTGGGTTCGAAGTCCCGTGCAAGCATGGATTGGCTCAAATCCATGGCCATGATGAGGTCGATGCCCTCTCGGGTCATGTCTTCGACGGTGGAGGCGGATTGGGGCCGGAACAAGGCGACTGTGAGGCAAGCCACAGCCAAGGTTCGAAGGACCAAGGGCAACTCCATGGCAGCCGCGGGCAAGCAAGCCGACCAAGCACCGCGACCTCTTGTCGTGGGTGCCACCAGCGTGGCTTCGGACCATTGAAGCTTCAACGGGTGCAGAACGCGCCAGGGAATCCACTGTTTGGCCAAGTGGAATCCCAACGTCAACACGCCAAGCCAACCCCACGAGGATCCCCATTCCACTTGTCCCTGGAATTGCTGGAGGCACGCACCGAAGACTCCTAGCACCAACAAGTGCATGGCGACCCGCGTGATCCAAATCCACCTCGCCTCATTCATCGGACGCAGGGATGGTGGATTCCACAAAATCGATGTACCCCTTCAG
>CAZKGY010000322.1:0-2057 GCA_964552305.1 uncultured Comamonadaceae bacterium | reverse complement strand
GGCGCACCAGCGCCTGGATTTGGCCCGTCCGAACGCGAACTACAACAAAACCCCAGGGTACACCCAGGACGAAATCGACGGCATGACTTCCCTGCTGGGATGTGGGTTTCACGACACGTGGCGCGAAGCGAACCCCGACACGGTCAAATACTCGTGGTGGTCTTACCGAGGTGGCGCCCGGGAGAAAAACGTGGGCTGGCGGCTCGATTACATGTTGGTGAGCTCCCGTCTGCTTCCCTCGGTGTCCGCCCCAGAGATCCACAACGAGATCCACGGGTCTGACCACTGCCCAGTCTCCCTGCTGTTGCAGCCATGAACCCTCCGCCTCCGGCCGCAAATCAGGCGCAAATCGGCGGTTGAATGACCGGCTTCTTTGTCCGCAAAAAGGACATGGAAACACAATGGAAGATGGACTGGTGCCCTTGGATTGGCACCCTTTTGCTTGCAGCGCTATCAACCGCCTGCCTGGCCCAATGCGAGGGCGACCTCAATGGAAACCTGACCGTGGACAACGACGACTTGATGATGTTGCTGAGTCAGTACGGCATGGATTGCGACGAAAGCCTTTGGCTCGACCCAATCATCTCGGAGATCCACTACAATCCCAGCAGCCAACAGGGCAACGACAGCGAGTACGAATTCGTCGAATTGATGAACCCCCATCCCTTCGCCATCAACTTGTCTGGGTGGTCCCTTGCGGACGGCGTGTCATGCCACTTCCCTGAAGGAACCGTAATCCCAGCGCTGGGATTCTTGCTCACCGCGAACGACACGGCAGTGTATCGCAACCTCCTCGGAGAATTTGTGCCTCTGCTTCCTTGGACCGCATCGTCCAGCCTGCACAACAGCGGGGAAACCTTGAGGGTCGTGCGCCCAGATGGCAGCGTGGGCGACGTCGTTTCCTACAGCGACACCAATGGCTGGACCGAAGAAGCCGATGGATTCGGGGGTTCATTGGAATGGCTTGGAGGCACATGGGACAATGCCCTTCCCGCAGCATGGGTGGGCTCCAACGCTCTGGGAGGATCCCCGGGCCACGACAACAGCACGTGGGCCGATTGAGCCTGTCGCTTTTAGCGCTTCAAGCCTGTTCCTTGCGGCCGTCGACCATCACTTCCAGAGGATCGCCTTGGATTGCCTTGACAGTCGTGCCTTCGCCGTCAACACGAACCTGGAGCGTCCTGTCGCGGAACCGCAGATTGAAGGAAAATGCGTGCCATTGCGATGGCAAAACGGCATTGAATTCAGGCATGTCGTTGCGCATTCGGAAGCCCCCAAATCCTTCCACGATGGACATCCAAGTGCCCGCCATGGATGTGATGTGAAGTCCCTGATAAGCCTCGGCGTTGTAGTCGTCAAGGTCCAAACGCGCCGTCCGCAGGTACATCTCCATCGCCTTGTCGATTCGACCGAGCTTGGCTGCCAAAATGCTGTGGACGCACGGCGACAGGCTGCTTTCGTGAACCGTCATGGGCTCGTAGAAATCAAAGTTCTCTTCCAACTCTTCTTGGGAGAAATCGTCTGGGAAGAAGTAGAACCCCTGCAGAACGTCGGCTTGCTTGATGTAGCATGAACGAAGGATTCGGTCCCAAGACCACGTCTGGTTGATTGGTCGCTCTTCGGGTGCGAGTGCGTCCGCAGGAGCCAACACCTTGTCGAGGAATCCGTCTTGTTGCAGACGGATGGCGGTCCCGTCTTTTTGCGGAAGGTGCATCCGCTTGGCCACGTCCAGCCAGTTCGCGCGCTCTTCGGCGCTGGCATCTCCGCCGTATTTGTCCACCAATTCGTCCGCATACTTGAGGCACCACTGGGCAAGGAAATTCGTGTACCAGTTGTTGTTGACGTTGTTCTCGTATTCGTTGGGGCCCGTGACGCCCAGCATCACATACGCTTGCTTCGCTTCTGACCAATTCACGCGCTGCGCCCAGAAACGAGCCACAGCCACAGCCACTTCCACGCCTTCTTTCCGCAAGTAGGAATCGTCCCCCGTGTAGATGTGGTGGTTTCGAAGCGCCAAGACCATGGCACCGTTGCGGTGGATTTCCTCGAAGGTGATT
>CAZKGY010000321.1:0-2063 GCA_964552305.1 uncultured Comamonadaceae bacterium | reverse complement strand
GCTGGGCGTCGGGGTGATTGTTGCGGCACCCTTGGCGAGCCTGATGGCGGCAGGACTTTACGAGGAGCTGCGCCTCAGCGATGGCCGAGGCGATGCCTTTTGGTTCACCTGACGCTTCAGAGGCAGGCCTTGCCAAACACCTCCACCAAGTTCAAGAAGTCGGTGACGTTGAGCGTGCCGTCGCCATTGAGGTCGAAGTATTCGGGATTCAGGTTGTTGAGTCCGTCGCCGACGCCGTCCGTGGATGCCACGGGCTCGCACATCGAGGTGGCGGTGTTGTACGCCGTCCCGGCGCCGCAAGGGCCAAATGGCAGGTCCACCTCCTGACCCATCACCGCGAGGATGCGGTAGAGGTCGGTGACATCCATCCACCCAGACACGTCCAAGTCGTAGTGGCATGCCGCGAATTGCGTCATGTCGCCCACTTCGCCTTCCCAAGCGTCAAGTTCGCACTTGCCGGTCACGGGGTCGAGCCGCGTGCCAAGGCCGCAGAAGTAGTTGCATGACCCGTCGTCGAGGTTGGCGTTTTCGTTGTAGTTCATCGCGTCGGGGTCAAGGCACCCGGCCACGGCTTCGAAGGCGATCGGCATCAACGAACGGAATTCGTTTGCTTGAAGGCCGTCCTGGAAGATTTGGATCTGGATTTGGCCCTCGATGGTGCCTGCGGTGGTGATCTGGGCAATCAACACGCGGAGGTCGTCGCCTGCAAAGGCGGGGTGCTCGTCGGCCATCTCCAGTCCGGGGAAAGGCAGGTACCAGGCACCGCCTTGGGTGTCGTCCACATGGAGGTCGGCGCCGTCCCCGTCGCCGTCAAACTCTTCCGTGGCGTCGATTTCGCCCCAAACCGACCCTGGATGCATGCTCGCAGGGGTGGTGGCGTCTTCGGCCCCAATCGTGAGGAAGCTGTCGTACTGGACCTCCGGGATGAAGTCGTAAAGCATGGGGTTGAGTCCCACGGCGAAGGGGCTGGCGTTGAACGGGGAGTTGTACCATCCTGCGTCGCCGGTCAAGAGGCGGAGCGGGTTGGAGTCGTCGCCTGAGCAGGAGCTCACGTAGTCCAAAGGCCCCGTGCAATTCATGTACACCCGGTAGGTGGTCATTCCCTCGAGCGCGCCGGACGTGTGTTCGGCGTAGACTTCGGCTTGAAGCCAATAGCCTTCGGGGATTTCCGGCAACGAACGGCTCAAGTCAGGCGCCTGCGCCCAAGCATTGATGTAGCCAAACAAGCCGGCAAGCACGAGCATCCAGCGGTACCATGCTTGGGCCGCGGCTGCAGAAGGGGTGGATGACCATTTCATGGCCCCGCATACGCAGGACGCCCCAAGAGGTTACATCCAGCCCGGGACAATCACATGATCGACCCGAAGAAGACAGCGTTCGCGAAGAACTTGTGCCCGTCCTTCCAAAACGCGCGGAACATGACGTTGTCAGCCAGGTACACCACGTGGCCGCGTCCCATGTCGTGGACGCCGAAGCTCAAGCTCTCACGTAGATCCTGGTTGGCGCGTGCCCCGGCAAACCCGCTGACGGGCTCGGCCTCGCCCCGCAGCACGCCCACGTTGTGCCCCCCGTCGAGGTGCGCGAAGCGGCTGCCCGACGTTTTCATGCTCCAGTAGGTGTCGCCGTAGCCGTAGGCCAAGGGGTGCGTCGCGTCCAATTCGATGGCGTACACCGCCCCGGGAATGCTGCTGCGGATGCCGTTGCGCTCCGACAACGCGTACGGGGCGTATCGGTCGGCCGCGGCGTGGGCGTCGCGTTCGTCCTGGCGCTCGGCCTGGTCCTCGTCGTCGCTGTACCGGCTCAAGCCCCAACGCTCCATGCCCAACCGGCATGCGCCGTCAAGCAGCACGAGCTGCCCGCCTTCGCGGACCCATTCGCCCATGGCCTCGGCCATGCCGTCGTCCACGTCGTACCAGCCGCGTGGAAGGACCACGACGTCGCATTCGTCCCAATCGACTGACTCCAGCCCCCAAACAGCCGTCATCGGGTATTGCCAAACTTCCTCCATGTGGTGCCACACCTCGCCAAAGCTGAGGGAAGACACCGCGTCTCCGGTCACGACT
>CAZKGY010000320.1:0-2068 GCA_964552305.1 uncultured Comamonadaceae bacterium | reverse complement strand
GGTGCTTGAAGGCCATGACGTGTCGTTGTTGCATGGCCCTCCGGGAACGGGCAAGACCCGCACGCTGGTGTCTTGCGCTGAGGCAATGGTGCGGAGCGGAAAGAAATTGCTGGCGACGGCGCCATCCAACATGGCCGTCGACGTGATGGTGGAGCGGTTGGCACGCAAAGGGCTGACCGTGGTCCGGGTGGGGCATCCCGCCAAGGTTCAAGACGCCGTCCAGTCGTGCACCTTGGACGCCCACGTCGAACGACATGAGGGTTTTGCCCAAGTGTCCACGTACCGCAAGCAAGCCGACGAGTGTCAAAGGCAAGCCGATCGATTTGTCAGGAATTTTGGCCAAGCGGAGCGAGAGGCCCGGCGTGAAGCCCGACGTGAGGCGAGGTCGTTGCGCAAGGAAGCAGACGAATTGGAGCTTTACCTGTCGGAACAAATCCTGCGGGAGGCCGACGTCGTCTGTGCCACACTCGTGGGTTGCGACGACCGCCGTTTGAGGGGAATTGCCTTCGACGTGGCCATGGTCGACGAAGCAGGTCAGGCGTTGGCGCCAGCCACCCTGATCCCCTGTCGAAGGGCGCCCAAGGTGTTGCTCTGTGGGGATCCTTGTCAACTTCCGCCGACGGTGAAGGCCCAGGACTCAAGGGTGCTGGAGCAGTCCTTGATGGAACGCTTGGTTGCGCAAGGCCAAACGCCATGCGTGATGCTTGAAGTGCAACACCGAATGCACGAAGACATCATGGCCGCGGGATCCGTCCACTTTTACGGAGGCAAGCTTTCGGCGCATGCCGACGTGAAGGCGCGAACCCTGGAGGGCGTGAAGCCATGGCTCTGGGTGGACACCGTGGGCTGCGGGTTTGACGAACGTCGTTCGGAGGAGGGAGGGAGTGTGTCCAACCCCACCGAAGCGGATTTTGTGACGAAGCGTGCCATGGAATGGTTGGCGATGCATCCAGGGATGTCGTTGGGCATCGTGGCGCCTTACGCGGCCCAAGTCGAATGCCTCAAGGAGCGCTGGCAAGCGTGCGCCGGAGAACATGCCAATGCGGACGTCACCATCCACACCGTGGATGGATTTCAAGGGCAGGAGCGGGACGCCATGATTGTCTCCATGACGCGGTCCAACGACAAAGGAGAAGTCGGGTTCTTGTCCGAAAGCCGACGAATTCACGTCGCCCAAACGCGCGCAAAAATGGGATGCATGCTGGTGGGTGACAGCGTCACCTTGGGCAACGACCCTTACCTGGCTTGGTTGGTTGAGTTCGCCCAGACGCAGGATTGCTACGACAGCGCGTGGTCTTGGATGGTTTGAGGCCTAGTCTGTGACGGCTCAGCTGGCCTCCACAAGGTCCTCTTTGGGTCGTTCCTGACCATCGACGACCTGCCATTCTTCTTGTGGGAAGACTTCGACGATTTTCTGGAAGGCCACCGAAGGGATGACGTAACCCACGCCCAACTTGTTCATGTGCCCAGAAACCTTGTCGTACGCGTCGCGCACGTCGCTTGCGCTGATGAGCAGGTGCTGGTGGCTTTCTTTTTCGGTGCCCTTGTCGGCGTCAAACGACGAAAGGGAAACCTTCACCCGAAACCACTTGTCGCAATCGGGGTACCGAATCACCTCCACCAAGTTCGTTTTGGTCAGTTGGGTGATTTCAAACGGCCGAATGCCTTCGTACTCGCAGATTTGGGTCATCCGCGTCTCCGCCTCCGTGTAGGTGTAGGCGTCGAGTACAAATTGCTCCAACTTCTTGACTTCCGCGCCTTCGCCGTCTAGCGAACGGGAGCTCACCTTGCAATTGAACCAGTGTTTCACCATGCCGCGAAGCTAGTTTCGGCGTGATGCGCTGTTCACCAAGCGGCTGTGAAAATTGCCCACATCTCATGCACATTTGGCGTCCTCGAACCCCGTACTTTTTCTCCCATGCAATTGCCGGAGGATTCATACATGCACCAAGGCCAGCGAAAGCGGCTTCTCGATGAGCTTCGGGCCATGGGGATTGGGGACGATCGTGTGCTTGATGCAATGGATCGCGTGCCTCGGCATTTCTTCTTGGACTCTGCCTTCACCCAA
>CAZKGY010000319.1:0-2079 GCA_964552305.1 uncultured Comamonadaceae bacterium | reverse complement strand
GCTCCGAGGATGGGGCTGTCACCCACTCGGCCGTGCATCTTGTACGCCAGTCCGCTCGTGGTGCATCCGCCGGCAAGTCGGCCTTGGTCATCCAACGCCAGCAAGCCGATGGTGTCGTGGTTTTCGACGTTGATGACTGGCTTGTAGTCCGACGTTTTGCGCCAGGCCTCCCAGGCGCGTCGAGACGTGTCCGTCATCAAGTCCATGCGTTCCATGCCCAATTCAATCGCGTATTGCTCGGCGCCAGCCCCAGCGAGCATCACATGGGGCGTGTCTTCCATCACCTTGCGCGCCAAGGTCAGAGGGTGCAAGACGCCTTGAACGAAGCATACGGACCCAGCATTGCCTTCGTGGTTCATGCAACACGCATCGAGCGTCACGAACCCGTCACGGTCGGGCAATCCGCCTAGGCCCACGCTGAGGCCAGTCGCGTCGGCCTCCACCACACGTGCCCCGGCTTCCACCATATCCATGGCGGTTCCGCCTTGTTGCAGCGCAAGCATTCCAGCGGCGTTGGCTTCCACGCCATGGTTCCACGTGGACAACATGGAAGCTTCTCCAGGTTCCATGGCCGTGCCAGCACCCTGTTCTTGGCTGAGCATGTGGTTCAACGTCCATGGCGACAGGCCCAAAGTGGCGCCTGTGGCAAAAAGCTTGTGCAAGAAGTCTCGGCGTGATGATCGTCCCATGCCGGGAAGTTCGTCAATCTTTGGCCTCAAACCAGCGCAGGATCATCCATGGGAGGAAGGTCAAATCCGCCACCACCGCAAAGAGCAGGGTCAGGCTAATCAAGAAGCCGATGTGGAAGGTGCCCAAGAAGGACGACGAAGTCAACGTCATGAATCCCCCGCAAAGGATGAGGCTGGTCACCACGATTGCCTTTCCTGTGGCAAGGAAGCTGCGTTTGACCGCGACCGGGAGTGTTCGGCCATGGCCCAATTGCAACCGCAATTTGCTCAGGAAGTGGATGGTGTCGTCCACGGCAATGCCGAAGGCCACCGTGAAGATGATGCCAGAGGTGACCTTCAAATCGACCCCCATGAGCACCATCACAGCGGCAATCATCACGAGGGGAAGCAGGTTGGTGATGAGGCACAGCACCACCATGGCCGCGCTCCGAAACAACAGCCCGGCGATGATTGCGACCGCCACCAAGGCAAGCCCAAGTCCGCCGACCATGTCGGAGGCAAGCGAGGCGTTGTTCACGTCGACCAAATGCGCCGTGCCAGTCACCTTCCAGGTGCAGCCTTCGGGCATGTTGGCCAAGCACCATTCGTTCATGGCGTTGTTTTTGGCCTCAATGGCTTGCGAACCACCGTCTTCCACCTTGCCAAAGATGCGCACGGTGCGGCCGTCGTCCGCCACCAGCATGCGCCATTGGCCGGAGCGTTTCATGGGCTTCATGATTCTGCGCAGGGTCGTACGATCGGCAGGAATGCTGAAGGCGGATTCCCGGTCGCCCATCCAACCGCGGTGGGCCATGCGCACCGCCGTGGCTGGCCCCACGATGGCTCCCACGCCATAGTCGTCCTTCAGGTACTGTTCCAAGGCGTCCAACGTTTGCAGCGAAGCCATCTCCTCGGCCGCCTCAGGAAGGGTGACAGCGAGCTCGAATGGCCGCACGCCCGCGAACTCTCGCTCGAAGAAGGCAAATTGCTGCCTGAAGGGGTCGTCCTCACGCAAGTCCTCGATGAGCTTGTTGTCCACCCGAAGGCTGCTCCCTAGCCATGCCGAACCGACCGCCACAGCCATCCAGGCATAAGCCAGCGTTCGCTTGTTCCTCAAGGTCCAACGCAAGGCTCGATGAAGGGCCCCGTTCCAAAAGACGCCTGTCCCTTGTTTGGAGATGGCGGGAGGTGGGGCAAGCACCATGACGCTTGGCAGGAGGGTGAAGGCAAGCACGTACGCCACCCCGACACCTACCGCAGCGTAGACACCGAAGTCGTGCACGGGGCCAATGGAACTGGTGAGCAAAGTCAAGAAACCCAATGCCGTGGTCAAGGAGGTCAAGAACGTGGCGAGGCCCACTTCCTTGAAGGCCCTTCGCATGGCCTGTTCGTGGGTGGCATCATCCCGCCG
>CAZKGY010000318.1:0-2093 GCA_964552305.1 uncultured Comamonadaceae bacterium | reverse complement strand
AGGAAAAGCTTGAGTTGAAGGTGCAGGCTGGCGAAGGCTACCCAGCGCACCTCGAGCCTTGGATTGCCCACCTCACCAATTTGAGTGGCATCGAGCACGTGTCGGAAAAGGTGAAGGGGGCGTTTGGCTTTGTCCAGGGAACGCACCGGTTTTCCGTGCCGTTTGGCGAGGGCTTTGACATGGAGGCAGAGCGCGCCAAGGTTCAAAAAGACCTGGATTACCAGCAGGGCTTTTTGCGCAGCGTACGAGGCAAACTGTCCAACGAGAAGTTTGTGAGCGGGGCGCCCGAGCAGGTGGTCGAGAACGAGCGCAAGAAAGAAGCGGACGCCTTGGCCAAGATTGCCGTGCTCGAAGAGAAGCTCGCGGACCTGAGTTGAGTCGAGCTGCGCGAACACGAAGCCCGGTTGGGGTGTTGTGTCGGCATGTTTGGACTCTTCAAAAAAGACCCCGTGGAGAAGCTCCGGAAGGAGCACGCGGACCTGTTGGCCCGTGCCCACAAGATGAGCACGGTGGACCGCACCAAGTCGGACGCATTGGTGGCCCAAGCCGCTGAAGTGGAAGCGAAGTTGATCGCCCTTCAATCCGGGAAGTCATGAGGACGGTGGCCATTGTGGGGGACAGCCGTGGCATTGGGGCAGCACTGCGGGAGCAGCTGTTGGACCAAGGCGTGCGGGTGATTGGGGTGTCGCGAAGTGGCGTGCAGCGCGAAGGCGGTGAGCACCCGAATTACCAAAGCTTGGTGTTTGACGCCGTGGAGCATCCATGCGACTTGTCGGGGTTTGCCGACAAACTGGATGGCCTGGTGTATTGTCCGGGCACCATCAAGTTGAAGCCGTTGCGCGGCCTGAAGCCCGAACAATTCCAGGAAGACTTTCGCATCAACGTGCTGGGCGCCGTCCATACATTGAAGGCCAACCACGCCTTGTTGAAGGCAGGTGCCGTGGATGGAGCCAAGCCAGGGGTGGTCTTGTTCAGCACCGTGGCGGTGCAGACGGGCATGGCCTTCCACGCGAGCATCGCGGCTTCCAAAGGGGCCGTGGAAGGACTCGTGAGGACCTTGGCTTCCGAATGGGCGCCGGACATCCGGGTCAACGCGGTGGCTCCGAGCTTGACGGACACGAGCTTGGCGGCGAGCTTGCTGGGCAACGACGCCAAGCGAGAGGCCTCGGCAGACCGTCATCCTTTGAAGAAGGTGCTCTCGGCGGACGAAGTGGCTTCGGCGGCGGCGTACTTGGTGTCGGAGCACGCGGCAGGCATCACAGGCCAAGTCATGCAGGTCGACGCCGGCATGGGTGCGGTTCGATGAACAACCTGGCCGAGATGGTCCGGTGGACCAGGGAGGAACTGGAAGCCTGGCCTTCGCGCAAACGCGCGAGGACCGTGAACAGCCTCAGTGGGTTCAAGAGCGCGACCTTGGTCGGTTCGGCAGACGCGCAGGGCGGGCACAACCTCAGTGTGGTGAGTTCAGTGGTGCATTTGGGGTCGAGCCCGGCCCAAATGGGCATGGTTCTCCGTCCACCAGGCGAGGACGCACACACCTACAAAAACCTTTCGGCGACGGGGCAATGCACCTTCAACCACATCGGTGTGGATTGGGTGGCCCAGGCCCACCAATGCAGCGCACGGTATCCCGTCGATGTCTCGGAATTTGAGGCCGTTGGCCTGACGCCATGCGGGGTGAACGGGGAGTGGCTGGCGCCCGCGGTCGAGGAAGCCAAAATTCGAATGGGGTTGACCTTGACCGAAGACATGGTGTTGCCCAACCGGTGCCGCTTCATGGTGTTGGACATCCAATGGGTGGAAGTGGTTTCGCATGCGTTGGCGAATGACGGCTACGTGGATTTGGGTGCCGCGGGCACGGCGGCGATCAGTGGGTTGGATGGATACCACGACACGCGGCACTTGGGCCGGTTGTCCTACGCCAAAACGGACCGGGAAGTGGAAGTCTTGAAAGACGTGTTGAAAGGTTGGTCTGACTTGGGATGAGCAGGCAAGGGGTGCACGTGGTTTGGTTCAAAAGGGACCTGCGCACGCGCGATCACGAGCCGCTGCAACGTGCCTTGAAACAGGCATCCTGCGCGGGTGGAAGGGTG
>CAZKGY010000317.1:0-2096 GCA_964552305.1 uncultured Comamonadaceae bacterium | reverse complement strand
CATCCATGGCGGCAACTCCCACCACACCCACCCAAGCAGACGTTCAGGCGTTTCGCGCCCAGTTGATCGAGGATTACACACTGATTTGCACCAGCCGTGAAGCATCCTTGCTCGGCCGCAAAGAAGTGCTCACGGGCAAGGCGAAGTTTGGGATCTTCGGGGACGGCAAGGAGTTGGCGCAGTTGGCGCTCGCCAAAGCGCTGAGGCCAGGGGATTGGCGTTCCGGGTACTACCGAGACCAAACCCTCATGATGGCAAAGGGTCTGCTCTCCGTGAAGCAATACTTCGCGGCCCTGTACGCCCACGCCGACGTGGCCGCCGACCCCACCTCGGGCGGCCGGCAGATGGGCGGTCACTTCGCCACCCGGATGTTGGATGAATCCGGGGATTGGAAGGATCAAATGGCGGGCTTCAACAGCTCGCCCGACGTGTCCCCCACGGGATCGCAAATGCCGCGCTTGCTGGGTTTGGCCCAGGCGAGCAAGGTGTACCGCGCCCTCCCAGACATGGCAGCCGCCAACGCCAAGTTCACCAACGGCGGCAACGAGATTGCCATCGGTACCATCGGTGACGCGAGCACGTCGGAAGGGATGTTCTGGGAGGCCATGAACGCCGCCTGCGTCTTGGAAGTTCCCATGCTCATGAACGTGTGGGACGACGGCTACGGCATTTCCGTGCCGAAGAAGTACCAAACCGTCAAGGAGAGCATTTCCAAAGCTCTTGCAGGCTTTCAGAGGGAAGAAGGCTCCAACGGCTTGTTGATTTACCGCGTGAAGGGGTGGGATTTCCCAGCCCTTGTGGCGACGTACGAGGAAGCGGTGAAGCGTTGTCGTGAGGACCATGTTCCCGTCTTGGTTCACGTCGAGGAAGTCACCCAGCCCCAGGGCCACAGCACGTCTGGTTCGCATGAACGGTACAAGACGGAAGAGCGTTTGGCTTGGGCGAAGGAATTCGACTGCATCGCCAAGTTTGGCCAATTCCTCGTGGAAGAAGGCACGGCGACAGACGAGGAGCTTCAGGCCCTGAGAAAGG
Source organism: uncultured Comamonadaceae bacterium (assembly GCA_964552305.1). Taxonomy (GTDB): domain Bacteria; phylum Bacteroidota; class Bacteroidia; order Flavobacteriales_D; family Sanyastnellaceae; genus UBA11663. The sequence continues at coordinate 1,064 of CAZKGY010000317.1, read as the reverse complement.
AGGCCAAAAAGGCGGTGCGCGAGGAACAAAAGGCGGCCTGGGCTGCCTTCCGCAAGGCACAAGACGAAGAACGCCTGTCTGCCGCCAACGTCATTCAGGCCGTGGATGCGGCCCGCGGGGATGCGCTCGCGAACAACCCGGACGCAGGACTTGCAGACATCGCCAAGGCCGTGCGTGTGACCCTTCGTGAATCCGCCGGCCAACCGTCCGAGGCAAGAACTTCGCTGCAACGTTGGTTGGAAGCCTTTGACGCAAACAACCACCGCAGATACTCGGCCCATTTGACGAGCGAACACGGCGACAGCGCGCTGAAGGTCACCTCAATGCCTGCGACCTACGACGCAGAGCCAGAAGTGTTGGATGGGAGACAGGTGCTGCAACGCAACTTTGAAGCCTTGTTTGAGGCGGATCCGAGGGTGTTGACCTTCGGGGAAGACACGGGAGGCATTGGAGGCGTGAACCAGGTGATGGAAGGCATGCAAGAGCGATTCGGGGAGACGCGGGTGTCAGACACGGGCATCCGAGAGTGCACCATCGTGGGCCAAGGCATTGGCCTCGCCATGCGCGGCTTGCGTCCCATCGCCGAAATCCAATACCTGGACTACCTATACTACGCGCTTCAAATCATGCGCGACGACCTCGCCACGGTGCGGTACCGAACGGCAGGAGGCCAAAAGGCGCCGCTCATCATTCGCACCCGGGGCCACCGCTTGGAGGGCATCTGGCACAGCGGGTCGCCCATGGGTGCCATCGTGCATTCTGTGCGAGGAATGCATGTATGCGTGCCTCGAAACATGACCCAAGCCGCGGGGATGTACAACACCTTGCTGGAGGCGGAGGAACCGGCCTTGGTGGTGGAGTGCTTGAACGGGTACCGGAAAAAAGAACCCTGTCCGAACAACTTGGGCTCGTTCAAGGTGCCGTTGGGCGAAGTCGAGACCATTCGCGAAGGTGCCGACCTGACGATGGTGAGTTACGGATCGACCTTGCATCACTGCCAGGAGGCGTGTGAGCAGTTGGCCGACCTTGGCATGGAGGTGGAGTTGATCGACGTCCAAACCTTG
>CAZKGY010000316.1:0-2105 GCA_964552305.1 uncultured Comamonadaceae bacterium | reverse complement strand
GCGCCCCTGCCTGATTCGCCTGCCAAGGCAGGTGGTGCTCCTGACATTCAAGCGTTGAACGCGGAGATCGCGGCCAACAGCCAATTCGTCGAACTCATCCGTGCCGAGTTGGCGCGGACGATCATCGGGCAGAGCGACATGGTCGACAAGTTGCTCATCGGCCTGCTCGCCAACGGGCACGTGTTGCTTGAAGGCGTTCCTGGCCTGGCGAAAACCTTGGCCATCCGAAGCTTGAGCGACACCATCGACGGAGACTTCAGCCGGGTTCAGTTCACCCCGGATTTGCTCCCTGCAGACGTCATAGGTACGCTGATTTACAACCAGAGACAAGAACAATTTTCCGTCAAGAAGGGCCCCATTTTTGCCAACTTCGTGCTGGCCGACGAGATCAACCGCGCTCCCGCCAAAGTGCAAAGTGCCTTGCTTGAAGCCATGCAGGAACGTCAGGTCACCATTGGCGGGGAGTCGCATGCCCTCCCAGAGCCCTTTTTGGTCTTGGCGACCCAGAACCCGGTGGAACAAGAAGGCACGTACCCCCTCCCGGAAGCCCAAGTCGATCGCTTCCTGCTGAAGGTGGTCATCGGTTACCCATCCAAAGCGGAAGAGCAGCAAATTGTCCGGGCCAACTTGCAGGAGGGTGGTCTCCCCAAGCCTGGCAACGTCGTCAGCAAGGAGGCGATCAACCAAGCGCGAAAATTGGTGCGAACCATCTACATGGATGAAAAAATCGAGCGCTACATCGTGGACTTGGTCTTCGCCACAAGGAATCCAGAAGATTGCGGCCTTGGGCACCTGAAAAACCTCATCGCCTGTGGCGCGTCGCCTCGTGCAAGCATCGGGCTCGGCATCGCCTCGAAGGCCCATGCTTTCTTGCAACACCGAGGATTCGTGACGCCGGAAGACGTGCGCGCCGTGGCCATGGACGTCATGCGCCATCGCATTGGCATCACCTTCGAAGCGGAGGCTGAAAACATCACGTCCGACCAGATTTTGACGGAGTTGATGGACCACGTCGAAGTGCCCTGATCCGTCATGGAGGCCGCGGAACTTTTGAAACGGGTGCGACGCGTGGAAATCACGTCGCGCGGGCTGAGCGACCGCATCTTTGCGGGCGAGTACAGCAGTGCGTTCAAGGGGCGCGGCATGGCGTTCAGTGAAAACCGCGAGTACCAAGCGGGAGACGAAGTCCGAACCATCGACTGGAACGTGACGGCACGCACCCGGACACCCCACGTCAAGGTGTTTGAAGAAGAGCGCGAACTGACAGTGTTTTTGCTCATCGACATGAGCGCTTCCCTCCGTGGGGGAACGAAAGAACGCACCCTGAACGACCTGGTGACGGAGGTGTCCGCAGTCTTGGCGTTCTCGGCAATGGGCAACAACGACAAGGTCGGCGCCATCCTGTTCACCGACAGGATCGAGCGCTTCATCCCCCCAGCCAAGGGCAAGTCGCACGTTTTGCGGATCATTCGTGACTTGCTCGAATGCCAACCTGAAGGCGACCGAAGCGACATCGCCAAGGCGTTGACCCACTTCTCGACTGCCATGCGCAAACGCACGGTGTCGTTCCTCATCTCCGACTTCAAGGCCATTCCCGACGACGCCGAATTGGCCACGTTGCTCAAACGGACGCGACGCCGACACGACCTCGTGGCGCTGCACGTTCGCGACCCGTTGGATGACGCGCTGCCCGCGATGGGCTGGGTCATGGTTGAAAATCCTGAAACGGCCGCGTCGACGTGGGTGCGGTCGGGCAAAAGGGCCGTCCGGGACGCATGGTCCAAGCAAGGCCAAGCCCATGCCACGGAACTCTCCCAAATGATGCGCAAGGCAGGCGTCGACACCGCCATGCTCTCCACCGAAGGTTCCTTCGTTCAATCTCTACTGAAGTTGTTCCATGCGAGGAAGTAAGTGGTTGTTGGCCATCGCCTGCCTCGTGGCGCTTCCTGCCAAGGGACAATTCACGCTTGAGGCGGATACGAACCGCATCCAATGGGGGGAACGCGTGACGTTGACCGCCACGTGGATGACCTCTTTGGCCGCGCTCAAGGCCACGCCAGAAACGACGTGGAGCGCATGGCAAGACTCGCTGGAAACAAGCCTCG
>CAZKGY010000315.1:0-2118 GCA_964552305.1 uncultured Comamonadaceae bacterium | reverse complement strand
ATTCGAGGTCGGAGGTTTTGTCGCAACGGTCAAAAATCCTCCCAACACAAAAAGGAAAGCCGTCGACGTCCATCCATCCGCCAGCCGCGCCAGCATGCTCCAGCCGCTCTGGATCCATGTCCTGGACGACGGCAGGACTTGCCACGTCCCAACCATGTCTTTCCATGGCCTCCAACGTCGAAGGAACCCAATCCCGAACGACACGAACGTCCGAGTTCAACAACACGTAGGTCTCCGCCTCAATTGATTGCAACGCACGGTTGTATCCTTCAGCAAACCCCCAATTTTGGTCCAAAGTCAAGACAGACACGCGCGATGCGTGATGTTCCTTCAGCCAGGCCACGCTGTCGTCGGTGCTGCCGTTGTCCGCCACCCACAGATCGATGTCGGCGGAGGTATGCTCGAGGACCGAGGGCAGGTACGTCTCCAAATGGTGACGTCCATTCCAATTGAGGATGACAACTGCCGTTGCAGGGATCGATTTCATCGCGGGTTGTAAAAGAGGTCTTCCGGTTCTTCTCTGGAAAATGCATCCCTGGGATTCAGCCTGTTTTCCATGCTTTCTGTCACGCGCAAACGGTTCTCCCGCGAACGCAGCTGGCTGAGCCAATCGTCGTTTTGTCGTTCCCCGAGCATGTCGCTGTGCAACAACTCAAAACACTCTCCAACCACATGAGGTGCGTAGAACAAGAATCGCTTGTTGGTGAATCGTCCTGCCCTGTAATAGTGCCAAATCTCGTACGGGTAATAGTCCGTTTCGTGGTGGCGCTTGACCACGGTGGTGGGCTTGCCGAACCGCAGATAAATGTTGCCCATCTCGGTCATGCTTCCCTGACCGCTTTTGCAATTGCCGTAGGCTTCATCGACGTGACGAATGCGATCCACGTAGTTCACATGAAGCCCATCGGCTTCCTGGAAATTGGCCGCCCGACCCAGCCAAAATGCGGTGAGGTATTGCGTCATTTGGGCCAAATCGCCTTGTGGAATCAGGACCTGTTCCATGGTGAATTGCTCGGTGGCTGTCGCCATCGCAAGGTGATCTTCCACATGCCTCTTCATCGCTTCAACGTCCAAGGACAAATCCACAAGCGAGGGGAGAGGGGCTTCGGCCACAGCCGCTTCCGTTGCAGCTTGGACAGGCTGCTTCCCGAGCGAAAACGTGGAGGACATCACCTCATGCCCTTCCGCCGTGGAAACCTTCATTGTGAAGCTCGGATTCCGCCGATCGGGTTGCGTCGGGGTGCATGTCAAGTTGACCAAAACGGGCACCACGGCAGCTGCCGTGGCCACGTTTTTCATGGCTGTCCCTGGAAGGAGGGAGCCAGTGGCATCGCTCCAGCCATAAGTCAATTCGACGGATGTCCCAGGATTGACCACGTCATCAAGGTTGTACAACTCCATGTACATCAAGGCAGATGATACGTCTTGGGGCAACACACGACCTACCAGAGGAATCAATTCCATGCCACTGTGCACGAAGGCTGGATTGCTGGTTTCGTTGGCCTGGCCGTAGGAAGACACAACGATGGGCTCAGAACATTCTGGCATGCCGTCCAGGCCGATTCGCTTGGCCAAGGACGTTTCAAACAATACATCCCCATTATGTTCAATTGACCATTCCAACGTCACGGGACCTGGATTCACCACCAACCGATTGACAAACACATTCAGCAATGGAGTACCGTCCTCGGACGAGACACTCTGAAGGACCTGTTTGGTGAATGAAACAACTTCGTCGTCCTGGACGGCCAATATGGTGCAAACCATGCTGTCCAAATTCAAATCAGACGTCCACGACGTTTGGGTTTCTACAAACGCCTGTCCATCTGGCAAACGCATCGCAACCGCGTCCACGTTCCAGAATTGTGACGTTTGGGCTGCTGTCAATGACGCAGAACAAAACAGGATCGACCCAAGGGCCAATGAGGGCCAAAATTCGCGCAGGAAAACGCGCATGATGGAATGGCTGCAAGGAAACATGATGAGAAAGTTACAGCATAAAAAAACCGACGCGCAGTGCGTCGGTTTTGCGGAGGCTGAGGGATTCGAACCCCCGGTACCTTGCGGCACGCCGGTTTTCAAGACCGGTGCAATCGACCAACTCTGCCAAACCTCCAG
>CAZKGY010000314.1:0-2120 GCA_964552305.1 uncultured Comamonadaceae bacterium | reverse complement strand
GGTTCACGCCCCGCATCCGGCGGGCGAGCCATGGCGGGTCGCCGTGGCGTGCGACAGCCGCAACCAAAGCCAGGAATTCGCCCAAATCACGGCACAAGTGCTCGCCGCGAACGGGTTCGAAGCCTGGCTCTACCCCGAACTGCGCCCCACCCCGCAGCTTTCCTGGACGGTCCGGGAGTTGAGTGCCGTGGGAGGGGTGGTGATCACGGCGAGCCACAACCCACCTGCCTACAACGGCTACAAGGTCTATGCCGAGGACGGAGGCCAAGTGGTGGCGCCGGCAGATGCGGCGTTGGTGAACCACGTTCGTGCCTTGGGGGCAGACCTCGTGGTCGCACGTCGCTCCGAAGGGGTGCACGTGTTGGGCGCCGAGTGGGATGACCGGTACAGGGACATGTTGACCCGCTTCAGTGCATCCTCCGATTTGAAGGCGCATGGCTCAGACATCCCCATCGCTTACACCGGGTTGCATGGCACCGGGGCCCTTGCCGTTCCGGCGGCATTGAGGCACTTCGGCTTTCGAAACGTGCATGAGGTGGCCAGCCAGGCTGCCCCAGACGGCAACTTCCCGACCGTGGCCAGCCCCAACCCCGAGGAGGGCGCGGCCTTGGCTGAGGCCGTCGCGTTGGGGGAATCCGTGGGTGCGGCGTTGGTCATGGGCACCGACCCAGACTCCGACCGCGTGGGCATTGCGGTGCCCGATGGCGCAGGAAGCTTCCGATTGCTCAACGGCAACGAGACCGGTGCCTTGCTCGCCGACCACGTGTTGAGAACCTGGCAGGCTTCCGGCAAATTGGATGTGCCGTCGTTCGTGGCCAAAACGGTCGTGACCACCGAATTGATCGAAGACATCGCGGCCAACTACGGTTGCGAGGTTCGCGAAACCCTCACCGGCTTCAAATTCATTGCCGAGGCGATTCGCCAAGAGGAAGGGGTGCTTCAGTACGTCGTGGGAGGAGAGGAGAGCTACGGCTACTTGGTCGGGGACGAGGTGCGGGACAAGGACGCGGTCCAAAGCTGTTGTTTGTTGGCAGAATTGGCCCACGAGCTGGCCTTGGCGGGAGAGTCTTTCTTGGGCCGTTTGGCCGAATTGCACAAGCGACACAAGGCATACAAAGAAGGCCTCGTGTCCTTGGTGAAGGAGGGGCGCAATGGCAAGGCGGAAATCGATGCGATGATGCACAACTTCCGGCAGTCGCCCCCGCAAACCCTGGCCGGAGAAACCGTGGTGGAGATCCGGGACTACGCCGAGGGGTTGCGCAAGGACCCCCAGGGCCAAGTCTTGGGGTATTTGTCGCAAGCATCCTCCAACGTCATGCAATTCTTGACCCTGGAAGGCTCAAGGATTTCGGTTCGTCCTTCAGGCACCGAGCCCAAGATCAAATGCTACGTGAGCGTTTCTCAAGCATGGGAAGGCGCCACGAGCCACGACGTGTTGATGGATGCGCTTCAGGCACGCGTCGACGCGCACTTCACGGCACTAGGGGTGCGCTGATCGCTTCCAGGGATGGCGTTGCGAGTGAGTCGCTTCCCATCGCTTCGCCCAAGGCGGTGAGGGAAGGGGTCATCGCTGGCGCGATGGACTCAATGGGGGTCAACAGGACGCTTGACGTTGGGTCGCCTGGCATCCAGGTCGGCCCCGCCAGTTGGTTCACGAACATCAGGAGAAACGAGCATATGAGCGCCATTTTGGCGACCCCAAATGCTGCGCCACCGAGTTTGTTGGCCAACCCCAAGGCCACCATGTCAAGCAGTCGCTCCAGCAGTTTGGCCAGAAGGTGGACGGCCACCACCACTCCCAAGAAGGTCAGCGCCAGAGAGGCCATGCCCAACGTTTGCTCGGACCACGTCACGTGAGGCGCCAACTGCGCAGCCGTCAAATGCGAGACGTGCTGCGCGGCCCAGATGCCCCCTACCAGTCCAACGAGCGAGGCAATGGACAGCACAAGTCCCTTGACAAATCCCCGCCACGCGCCAACGAGCAGGATGAGGAGCAAGGCAATGTCAATGGGGTCGAGAGGAAGTTGTTCCATGAACGAAGTTGGAGGCTGGTCGCAAGGTAAATTCGCTTCATGATTGAAACCAACCTAGGTCGAGTCGTCGTTCGTGCGGCCGAAGAA
>CAZKGY010000313.1:0-2121 GCA_964552305.1 uncultured Comamonadaceae bacterium | reverse complement strand
GACCCGCCATGGCTCGCCTGCCGGATGCGGGCCGTGAACCTCCAACAAGTGGTTGGCGAGTCCCTGCGTGGCCAAACCGATGGTCGTCGCGTTGATGCGGTTCGTTCCAGGCCCCATCTTGCCCCGCAATCCTCCCGTGCCGAAAGACAGTTCGGTGTAGAACGCGTCAATGAGGGCCTCTCGCAAGGCAGGGTCCTCGTCGCATCCCTCCAACCACCGGGTCACGGTCTGCCTCGTCTCTTCGTCGTGGGGGGCTTGGGTCCAGGCCTGGGCCTTTTGCTTGACCTGGACAAGCAGTTCTTGGTCACTACTCATGGGACCACAAAGTTCAGGCATCGTTTCTGAACGACCAACACGCCTCCAACGCCTCGCGCCACGTCACAGAAGGCCACCCCATCCGCGCCCTCAAGGGCTCGCCGTCCAACACGCTCCAAGCCGGTCGAGGAGCCGCGGTGGGAAAGGCCGACGTGTCCACAGGCAACACGGGCACCGCCAACCCCGCCACCTCCATGATGGCACTTGCAAAGCCATGCCACGTGGTGTGGCCTTGATGCGAGTGGTGCCAAATGCCTTGAGGCATGTCTTTGCCCAACTTCGCGACCTCCACAAGGGCTTGGGCGAGCAGCGGGGCCGCCGTAGGCACGCCATGTTGGTCATTCACCACCGACAACGATCCGTGGGCCTTGGCAAGGCGAAGCATCGTTTGCAAAAAATTCGCGCCCTGCACGTCGTACAACCAAGAGACACGGATCACGCAACCGCATACGCCCGATGCGAGAAACGCTTCTTCGCCTTGCCGCTTGGACTCGGCGTACACGCCTTCTGGACAGGGCGTGTCGGAAGGCAGCAAGGGGCGACGGGGCGCCTGGCCAAACACGTAATCCGTGCTGACGTGAATCAATGGAATGCCCCTCGAATGGCACGCTTCGGCCAAATGCTGGGTGCCTCGGGCGTTGACCGCCATGGCTGCTTCGCGCTGGGATTCCGCCATGTCCACCGCCGTGTAGGCAGCGGCATTGATCACCACCGTCGGCTGGACCGAGTCGAGGGCCGCCTCCACCGAATCGCGTGACGTCACATCCATGCCTTCGCGGTCAAGGCCAGACGCGGAGACGCCCGCGACCGCCGCAGCTTCCATCAGCCGCACGCCAAGCTGTCCTTTCGCTCCCGCGACCAACATGTGCGTGGTTGCTGTTTCCATGGACATGCAAGTTCCGAACAATCCGGGAAACCGCGTCGTATCTTTGGCGTCCGTTTCGTCGAGGATTGAGGCTTCCCTGCTTTTTGGCACGGTGCTTGGTCTGTTCTCGTCGAACCACAACATTGACGCCCATGAACCTTGCCCAATCCATTGCCGTGTTGACCTTGCTGGCTTTGCCTTTGGTCACGTCGGCGCAAAAGCGAGACAAGACAGAAGGGGACGACAAGTCCAACCGAACCACGCAATTGATCCGAGAGTCATGGCAACACGTTGCCTTCCACGCCATCACGGAATTGCAAGACCAGGAGATTCCTCAAACTCTCGAAAACCAAACGTTTGGCTTCGGGTTGACCTACATGAAGCACGATCGCTCGGGGCTGTTTGACGGAGGGCTGGATCTGGGGGTGCAACCTTTTGGAACAAGAACCTTGTCCGAAACCCTTTGGAGCGAAATCGAGGAGGATTCTGTGCAGGCAGACGTCACCCTTCGAAGCAACATGGTGAGGGCCCATTATGTGCTCCGCACCACCCTCTTCAAGAACCGTGGTTTCCAGCCCTATGCTGAGCTCTTTGGAGGCATCCGTGGCGCCATGGTCACCAGCGCGTTTGCACTCGATGACGGCAACAAGCTTCCCGGCCAGTTGTCTCACACCTCGCTGAACTTCAGCTTTGGCTACGCCGTTGGGGTCCGGTTGAGGTTGACCAAAAGGGCGTTCCTGAACGCCCGCGTGTGCCAATTCTCCCACTTGCAAGGTGGGGACGAAGTGGACGTCATCAACCTCGACGAAGTGACGATCGACAGCCAAGGCATGCTTGACGGAGGCGACGCCACAAAACAAGCCCTGTTGCCGTACTCCGCACGAATCGGATTGGCGTTCGACTTCTGAGTCGGTCAGTGGGTCCGCATGGCCTCCACAGGT
>CAZKGY010000312.1:0-2139 GCA_964552305.1 uncultured Comamonadaceae bacterium | reverse complement strand
AGTTCCACGTGCGGATGCGGTGCGCCTTCAAGAAATGCTCCTTGGCCTCTTCGCAGCGGTCGCATGCGTCCTTGGCCGCTTGGCCGGGGCGCATCACGACGTCGCGGTAAGACACCTTGCTTCGCTTCACGCGGACCATGGCTTCTTGGCACCACGCTGAGGGCGAACCACAAGCAAGAGACAAGACGAACACTACCGAAAAGATGACGCCACGTTTCACACGAAAAATGTAGGCACAGCCCGAGCTCCAACCAAACTCCGAAAAAAATGTCCCGCGAACGCAACCTTCTTCCAAGGCCTCCCGTAACAACCATCAGACAATGTTTCATGGCTGCCAGCGAGCCCATCGCTGGAGAAAAAGGTTTTGGTTAGAACACGACGGTCACCCTCGGGTGGCCGTCGCGTTTGCTTTGGGCTCAACCGGGCCGATGCAAGTGGCAGTATCCGGAACCGTCGGACGACGTTTTTTTGCAGCGCTTGCCGGTGCTTTTGGCCACCCCCATGCACTGCACCTTGGCCCCTGTCGGCTTGTTCACCTTGGGTCCTTGGGGCACGGCATCCGTCAACACGGGCCACATAGCCGCCTCCCCTTCAACGCGTCCCTCCGTCGCGTCTGGCAACGCCGGATACAAGTCCAAACCGATGGCCAATTCCAGGGCATCCACGGTGACCAAATAATCCGTGAGTTCACCGGGTACCTTGTCCGCGTTGGGAAACACGAATGCCACGCACGCCGTGTCCGGGGACGTGCGCATCACTGCCTTCCAAAACGTGGTGGGCACACGTACGCCACTGGCCAGCACGTCGTAGGTCTCCCCGCCGGGGCCACACGTCACGTGCACCTCGCCGTAGGTCAACGCCCAAGCGCGCACGGCCTCCTCGAGTCCTTTCCAAATTCCTCGATTCAAGTTGGGCGTCTGGGGCGCCATGTTGGTCATCAAGAAGGACGCCCGCATTTCCTCGGCCGAGGATCGCGAATCCGCCGCGGGCTTGAGGTGGCCACGGTCGTACCCTGAGCCCGTGTAGGACGCCTTGTCTGGGCTCGAAGGCAACCTGGGATCCGCACGAAACGCGTCCTTGCGAGGCACGGCTCCTTGGGCTTCCGTCGAGGACAGGGCATAATGGACCCAGTGGGCGATGCCCGACGACGCGTCAAAGTCGACCACGTAGGAAGGGTTGTCCAGCCCCACCCCTTGGGCTTCCCGCGGGAGGTATTGGCGGTCCGAGTTGGTTTGGGCTTGCGTGGCGGTCGAGGCGACCCAGAAACACCAAGCACCCCAGAACAAAAGGCAAGCATGTTTCATGAGTCCCGAAAAGTAAGGCGCATCCAAAAACCCTGATTATCAAAGGTTATCGCCCGTTATATTGATTCCAACCCCCATTTGTCGCGTTCTTGGTTGTCATAACCAATTCAACCGCGCGTCATGAACCGCTTGATCCTTCTTTTGGCTGCATGCCTCACTTCGTTTGCCACCTTGGCGCAATCCTCTTGGGGCATCGCGCCCACGGAACCAGCCATCCAACAAGTCAACCTGCGCCCTCAATCGGGCCTCGAACCCCAGCTTTGGTTTCTTCCCGATGCCCCCACCGAAGGCCCTGCCGTGTTTGATTTTGAATCGAACATTCCAGTCGGCTACGTCGTGGCCGAAAGCCAGGCTTGCGTGGCCCAAATCGCGGATTGGGACGACTATTGCGTCACAACCGAGTGGGACGACATCTGCCAAGGGCAATACGATTGTTGCACAAGCAGCGGGGAATTCTTCAACCTCACCTGCAACGACCCCGAGGCTTGCAACTACGATTCCAACTCTTGTTTGTCCGGCCTGGCAGGCACTGCCGCATCATGCTTGTACGACGACGACTGCTCAGAGAACTGCGTGACAGTGGTGTTGACCGATACCCAGGGCGACGGATGGAACGGCGGCAACTATTCCATCGTCAGCGCCAACGGCGACGTGGTTCAATCAGGATTCCTGCTCAACGGCTATTCATCAACGTTTGGACTGTGCCTTGAGGACGGATGCTACGAATTTGTCATCAACGACGGCGGCACCTTCCCTGAGGAAATCGGGTGGCAAATTTTGGGCGTCAACGGCGGCTCTGTGTCAGGGGCATATGGCGAACCATTCGCCATCAACA
>CAZKGY010000311.1:0-2141 GCA_964552305.1 uncultured Comamonadaceae bacterium | reverse complement strand
CGTCCTTGGGTCCATGCCACAGCCTCGCGAAGGCGATCCGGGCCGAAGTTGTCGAGCAACACGCGTTCCAGGGGCAAATCATGCAACTCCGAGGCCTTCAAGGCTTCCTTCAACTCCTCCATGCCACGCACCTCCACCTCCACCGGGACTCGCTCGGCGCCCCCCTCGAAGTAGGCGGCCACGTTCGCAATGGCCTCCGTCATGCCTCCCGCATAATCCACGTGGTTGTCTTTGACGAGAATCATGTCGTACAGCCCCATGCGGTGGTTGACCCCTCCTCCCAGCACCACCGCCCATTTTTCAAAGGCGCGGAGCCCTGGGGTGGTTTTCCGCGTGTCCAGGACGCGCGTGGACGTCCCTTCAAGAAGTCCCATGGCCCGACGGGTCATCGTCGCGATGCCACTCATCCGTTGCATGAAATTCAACGCGAGGCGTTCCCCAGACAACAAGCTGCGTGCTGGGCCAAACACCTTCAACACAACGTCCCCGACCAACACGGCGTCTCCGTCTTGCTTCATCACATCGACTTGGATGCGGGAATCCACCATGTCAAACACCTTGACCGCCACTTCCACCCCAGCCACCACGCCGTCTTCCTTGGCCAGGATGAAGCCTTCATGCATCAGCGATTCCGGCACACTCGACGCCGATGTGCAATCCCCGGAACCCAAGTCTTCTTCAAGCGCCCATTCAATGAGCCGCACCATGGAGGCATCCAACATGCCGCGAAGATAGATGCCGCCCAAGTTCGTTGCACCCCGTTGCATGCCCTTGTAGCTTTGCCTCATGCATTTGAGCTTGATTGCCACCGGGAAGACCTCGCAGCCATGGATCCAAGAAGGCATCGACGTCTACGCGCAACGCCTGGTGCGGTACACCAAGTTTTCCTACGTCGAAACGCCCAACCTGAAGGGAAAGTTTGCCAAGGCCGACCCAGCGCGGGTGATGAAGGAAGAAGCGCTGCAGGTGGAGAAATGCCTGAAGGGTGTGGACCACCTGATTTTGCTTGACGAGCACGGACCTCAAATGGGCTCCGTGGAGTTGTCCAAGCATTTGCAGGGTTTGATGAATCGAGGGCTCAAACAAACTGCGTTCTTGGTCGGGGGTGCCTATGGCTTCGACCCTTCCATTCGTGCGCGTGCCGACGGGACCTGGTCCATGGGCAAGCTCACCTTCCCGCACGAGTTGATTCGCGTCTTTGCGCTTGAGCAACTGTACCGGGCGCACACCATCCTCAAAGGCGAGCCTTACCACCACCCCTGACGCAACAACGCGACCCGGGGGCCGCGTTGTTGTCTGGTTCAAGAAGTGGTTGAGGGCTTACTCGGCAAGCACCGTCACGACGTTGTCGAGCACTTCCACGCTTCCGCCGTTGACGTCGAACGTCGTTTCGCCGTCGGCGTTTTTGACCACCACCGTGCCCGATTTCAATGTTGTGACCAATGGGGCGTGGTTGTTCATGATGCCCAAGCTTCCGTCAGAACCTGGCAGCCCCACGTAGGAGGCCTCGCCTGAGAACAACGTTTCGTCGGGGGTGAGGATGTCTACCGTCATGACAATCAAGCCTCAGCGAGCATTTTCTCTCCAGCCTCGATGACCTCCTCAATGGACCCCTTGAGGTTGAACGCCGCTTCTGGGTATTGATCCAACTCGCCATCCAAGATCATGTTGAAGCCCTTGATGGTGTCTTCGATGGGGACGAGCACGCCAGGAATGCCGGTGAACTGCTCGGCCACGTGGAATGGCTGAGACAGGAAACGGCTGATGCGTCGTGCACGGTTCACCGTTTGCTTGTCTTCCTCGCTCAATTCGTCCATGCCGAGGATGGCAATGATGTCTTGAAGTTCCTTGTAGCGCTGGAGGGTTTCCTTCACGCGCTCGGCGGTGTCGTAGTGCTCCTTGCCGACGATGTCTGGCGTCAAAATTCGGCTCGTGCTGTCGAGCGGGTCCACCGCAGGGTAGATGCCGAGGGAGGCAATCTTCCGGGACAACACCGTCGTCGCATCCAAGTGGGCGAACGTCGTCGCAGGTGCCGGGTCGGTCAAGTCATCCGCAGGGACGTAGACGGCCTGCACAGATGTGATTGAACCCCGCTTGGTGGAGGTGATGCGCTCCTGCATGGCACCCATTTCCGTGGCGAG
>CAZKGY010000310.1:0-2144 GCA_964552305.1 uncultured Comamonadaceae bacterium | reverse complement strand
CAACAGACCTGCCAAATCCCCAGGCTTGTCCAACACGGGCCCCGACGTGGTGCGAATCGCCACGCCCATTTCGTTGGCGACGATGTTCGCCAGCGTCGTTTTGCCCAGCCCCGGCGGGCCGTGAAGCAACACATGATCCAACGCCTCGGCACGCTGCTTGGCGGCCTGGACGAACACCTTGAGGTTGTCCATGGCCGCGCGTTGTCCCGTGAAATCGTCAAACTGCGCGGGACGCAAGACGCGGTCCAAATCGCCGTCTGACGCCTGTTCCGCTTCCCCCCGCAAATCGAATTCCTCGTCGTTCACCATTGCCACCAAGTTACACCGCCTGAACACGAAAAAGCCCCTGCTTGGGCAGGGGCTTTTCACGTCGGGTTGTCAACGGCAGATCAGTGAGGCGTTTCGCCTGCCTTGACCGGCACCGTTTGAGGAACAAAGTCCTCGTCAAAGTCTGGGTTGCTGTAGTCGTACGCCCAACGATGCACCTCTGGCAATGCACCTGGCCAGTTGCCGTGCACGTGCTTCACCGGCGTAGTCCACTCAAGGGTATTCGCCTTCCATGGGTTCTCGGTGGCCACTTGACCGCGGAAAATGCTGTAGAAGAAATTCCACAGGAAGGGCAGCTGGCCAATGGCTCCAATGATGGCGAACGTCGAAATGATCGGTTGCAAGTCCATCACGAAATCCAAGTACTCAAAGGCGCTGTAATCGTAGTAACGACGTGGCGCGCCTGCCAACCCGACAAAGTGCATCGGGAAGAACACCCCGTAGCCTGCAACCAAGGTCGTCCAGAAGTGGAAGTACCCGAGCTTGGAGTTCATCATGCGTCCAAACATCTTGGGGTACCAGTGGTACACGCCTGCGAGCATGCCAAAGATGGCGCTCATGCCCATGACGATGTGGAAGTGTGCGACCACGAAGTAGGTGTCGTGGACGTTCACGTCCAAGGCAGAGTCAGCGAGGATGATGCCCGTCAATCCACCCGTGACGAACGTGCTCACAAGACCAATGCTGAACAACATCGCTGGCGTGAACCTCAAGTTGCCCTTCCACAAGGTGGTGATGTAATTGAACGCCTTCACCGCAGATGGGATGGCAATCAACAGCGTCGTGAACACGAAAACCGACCCCAGGAACGGGTTCATGCCAGTCACGAACATGTGGTGTCCCCAAACAATGAAGCTCAAAAAACCAATGCCGAGGATGGAACCAATCATCGCCTTGTAGCCGAAGATGGGCTTGCGAGAGTTGGTCGCGATGACCTCAGAGCTGATACCCAACGCGGGCAAAAGCACGATGTACACCTCTGGGTGGCCCAAGAACCAGAACAAGTGTTGGTACAGGATGGGGCTACCGCCGGTCACGTCCAATGCTTCACCCGCAATGAAGATGTCGCTCAGGTAGAAGGCCGTTCCCATGGAGCGGTCCATCAACAACAACACGACGGCCGAGACCAAGACTGGGAAAGACAACACACCCAACACTGCCGTGATTAGGAACGCCCAAATCGTCAATGGCAAGCGTGTCATGCTCATTCCCTTCGTGCGAAGGTTGATCACCGTCACGATGTAGTTCAAACCTCCGAGCAAGGAACTGACCACGAACAACGTCATGGCGATGAGCCACAGCGTCATGCCTGTGCCTGAGCCGGGCATTGCCTGTGGCAACGCACTCAATGGAGGATACACCGTCCATCCGCCGGAAGCCGCTCCTCCTTCCACGTAAAGCGAGAAGATCATGATGACGCTGGACACGGCGAAGAACCAGTAGCTCAGCATGTTCAACATCCCAGACGCCATGTCACGAGCCCCAATCTGAAGCGGGATCAACAAGTTGGAGAACGTTCCTGACAACCCCCCGGTCAACACGAAGAAGACCATGATGGTTCCGTGAATCGTCACCAACGCCAAGTAGGCATTCTTGTCGAGGACCCCTCCTGGAGCCCACTTTTGGCCCAAGAATGTCTCCAAAATCTGGAAACTCTCACCGGGCCATCCCAACTGCAATCGGAAGAACACCGAAAGCAGCACCGCGACGATGCCCATGAACACTGCAGTCAACAAGAACTGCTTCGAGATCATCTTGTGATCTTGCGAGAAGATGTACTTCGAAACGAAGCTTTCTTCGTGGTGTGCGTGACCTGC
>CAZKGY010000309.1:0-2154 GCA_964552305.1 uncultured Comamonadaceae bacterium | reverse complement strand
GATGCCAAGCGCCTTGGCGTTGGCCGTCAACGCAGCCGCCGATTCACGGATCTGACTGACCGAGCCGGGCACGCCATCCAGACCCGCCATGTCCATGGTTTGAATGGAGTCAATGACGACCAACGACGGCTTCTCGCCATTCATGGCGTCCAACACCCCCTGGACTTGGGTTTCTGGGTAAATCAACACGTTGTCCGGGATGGACCCTAGGCGGTTGGCCCGCATCTTCACCTGATCGGGGCTTTCCTCACCGCTCACGTAAAGCACATTCAGCCCTTCTTTTCCGGCCATCAATGCCACCTGGAGCATCAAGGTGGACTTTCCAATCCCGGGCTCTCCACCGAGCAAGACGACCCCCCCGGGCACGGCCCCACCTCCCAACACGCGGTTCAATTCCTCATTGCCCAGAGAAAGCCGTTGGGATTCCGACACGGACACATCCGCCAACCGTTGGACGGAAGGCTTGGCCAACATGGCAGCTCCAGCCCGTTGGGCACGTTGCGTGGGGGGAAGATCTGTTTGTTCTTCCAATGTGTTCCACGCCTTGCAACCGGCGCACTGCCCCACCCATTGGGGATGCGCATGGCCACACGCCGTGCAAACGAATTGGCGCTTGGCCTTTGCCACCGTCAGTTGTTGCCTCGAATCAGCGTCACCGTGCCTTTGTAGACCTCAGGCTCGGGCTCCTTCGGCAACGTCATCGTGTAGAAGTACACGCCTTCCGACGCATTTTCTCCGGACCACGCTCCATCGTTCGTGTAGGCATCGGACTCAAACACCTTGTTGCCCCAGCGGTCGTAAATCTCCATCGCCACGCCTCGAGATTCCCACGGGGCCAGGCCTCCGATTTGGAACTTGTCGTTCGCCCCTGTTGTTGCTTGCGGCGTGAATACGTTGGGAATCAAGACATCGCAGCGACCGACCGTCACGTCGAACACATGCGCTTCGCCTTCAGGCAAACACGCGTTTGCGATGCTCGCCACCAATTCAAGCGGCATGTTCAAACACGATTCGGGGAAGTCGTTGTAAGACAAGACCGTTGACCCCGAACCCGCAAAGAACAGGGTGTCTTCACCGCAAAGCGTGTACCAGAGGTAGTCTGCCCATGGACCATTCGCGCTGCCGTCCAAGTCAAACCCTTCCGTCTCTCCTTCGCAAATCCCCGTCAGCCCGGCGCTTTCCGGGGGGAACGGAGAATTGATGGTTGGTGCGTTGCCAATGAAGATGGGTGCGCATGCCTCTTGGGGGTCGCAACCGTACGGGTCCTCAATCTGAATGCACACGTTTTGGCCATTCAATTCCGACTCTTCCGGAATGGTCCAGGTTTCGGAGGCGGCTGTGACCGTTCCGTCAGGCCACGTGATGGTGTAGTCGTTGTAGCTGAGGATGAAGTTGTTGGACAGGGCGAAGGTGGCCAGCTCTCCCGGGTCCACACCCAACCCATCGCAATCAGTTAGAATGTTGTTGGTGAATACCTCCCCCTCGATGGCTCCAACCACGTCGATGAATGCGCAATCGCTTTCGCCATTCGGGAAACATCCGTTGGTCACCGTCACGCAGTAGGAACCCGATTCAAAGACCTCGAATTCGTTGTCCTGCACGTCCGCGGGGTTCCCGTTGTACGTCCACTCGTACACGTTGTCCGTGTTCTGGTCTCCGGCAATGGGGTCCAAAAGAAGCGACGAACCGTCACCACACAAGTAGTCGTTGTCCATGAGCGGTTCAAACGTGGCGACCACGTCCACCTCGTCGGTGGCCTCGCCGCAGCCATTCTCCACACTGACCACAAGCGTGGACTCGGTATATTGGGTCCAGGAATATTCGTTGAACGTTTGGTCGTCTGTGCCAGGATACGGCCAGTTGATGGACGCCGCCCCAGCAGGGTCGTCAATGAACGCTTCCAAGAACAAGTCGTCCCCGTCGCACGCATACGCGACGCCCTCCTCGGACAATTCAATGCTTGGGGGCAAGGTGACTTCCACCTCGTAGCAGAAATCGATTTGACATTCCTCGTCTGCAAAGCAAAGTTCATAGAGGCCAAAATCGGACGGCCACCATGTCGTGTTGTACTGCGTCACGTCAGAGAACGTGCTCTCTGCCGGTCCTTCCACCTGCCACTCACCGAATGCTGGCTGCACCGAGCAGAGCGCGGGT
>CAZKGY010000308.1:0-2155 GCA_964552305.1 uncultured Comamonadaceae bacterium | reverse complement strand
CAGTTCACCCCCGATTACAGCCCGTTCAAGCAACCTTCCGCGGCCCCTGCCGCACGACGATCGTCCAGTGCCTTGACGCCGGCTGCCGGTGGGTGGAAAGACTTGTACGAAGTCATGGAGCAAACCAGGGAAGAGGCGGTTCGATCCGAACCCGAGACCTTGGAGACAAGTGTCGCAGAAGGCTTGGAGGTGTTGCTCTTGAAGGGCGAGTACCTCGTGTTTCCCACGTCGGAAGGACTGACGCTTTTGCACATTCGTCGGGCGCACATGCGGGTTTTGTACGAAACGTACTTGGGCCAAATGCAGCAGTTGCCCGACGCCGAAGGCTCTCAGAGGTTGCTGATTCCCGAAGAAGTGGCCTTGACCCAGGCTGAGGTGCTGGCGCTGGATGACGCGTCGGCGGAATTGCTTCGCATGGGTCTGGAGGTGAAGCGCCTCAACGACGAGTCCGTGGCGATTCACGCGGTGCCTGCGGGCTTGGACGGCGCCGGGCGGGATGCCATCGACGCCGTGCTGGAGGCCTTTCACGAAGGGGCATGGGAAGACGTCGGCACGCGTCGCGAACGCTGGGCCAAGGCGTGGTGCATGCAGGCGGCACGCAAAGCCGGTTCCACCATGTCCATGGCGGAGCGGAGGCGGTTGATCCAAACCCTATGGTCTTGCGAGCATCCCAACAACGACCCGTGGGGAAAGCCGACGCTGGTGCATTTGAAATCTGACCAGACTGAACAACCTTTCGGCTGATGTTGCAACAAACCCCTCAAGTCGTCAAAAACCTGATCCTGTTGAACGTGGTCATGTACGTGCTTGCCCAAGTCGTGGGTGACGCCATTGCCGTGCCCCTGTTGGCAGGGACGTATCCCGCGTCTCCGTTCTTCCAGCCATGGCAGATTGTGACGCACATGTTCATGCACGGCGACCTCAGCCACATCTTCTTCAACATGTTCGCCTTGTTCATGTTTGGGTCGCAACTCGAGCGAGTCTGGGGCCCGAAGCGTTTCTTGACGTATTACCTCGCCTGCGGCCTGGGGGCCTTTGCGTTGCACGAGTTGGTCGTGGGGCTTCAGTTTTACGCCGACTTTGGGACCTTCTTTCCTCGTCCCGAAGATTTTGTGGGCGGGGAGTTGAGGGCCGTGGATCGACCGCGCATCATTGAGCTGGTGTACGGCCGTGTGGTGGGCGCGAGTGGCGCGGTGTTTGGCTTGCTGCTGGCCTTTGGCATGCTGTTCCCCAACACGAGATTGATGCTCCTGTTTCCACCGATCCCCATCAAGGCCAAGTACTTTGTCTTGGGCTACGGGGCGATTGAATTGTTGCTGGCGCTTCAAAACAGCCCCGGGGACAACGTGGCGCATTTTGCCCACCTCGGCGGCATGATTTTCGGGTACTTCTTGTTGAAGCGGTGGCAGCAAGACCGCGGTCATTTTTATTGAGCCATGTGGGAATCGGCAACGACGTTTTGGAAGCAGGGGGGCATGTTGAGTCGCCTCGTGATGATCAATGGGATTGTCTTCTTGGCGCTCTTGACGCTAGACTTGGTGGATCAAATGACTGGGGGAATCATCAATGCCGTGCTCCCGGCAGAAAGCGCCAGGACCCTCGCCACCTCTTGGAAGAAGGACGTCCTTTTGCAGCAACCCTGGAGCGTGGTGACCCACATGTTTGCCCATCGTGGAATCTGGCATGTGGCCATGAACATGCTGCTGCTCTACTGGATGGGAAGGATGTACGTGGCACAGGTGGGCTCGCGTCGGCTGCTCAGCACCTACATCGGTGGGGGATTGGTCGGCTTCTTGGCGTACTTCCTGCTTGCCAACGGGTTCAAGCCGATGCAACAAGCCACCTACGCGTTGGGTGCTTCGGCTTCCGTGATGACGGTGTTCGGTGCCATTGCCACGCTGCAGCCTGACACCCGCGTGAACCTCATTTTGTTTGGCCCCATCAAGCTACAACACGTGTTTTGGGGGTACGTCGTGCTGGATTACTTCGGATTGAGCCAGGGCGTCAATCCAGGGGGCAATGTGGCCCACCTCGGAGGTGCCTTGTTTGGCGTGCTGTTGGTGCTCCAAGAACGGAAGGGTCGCAACGTCGTGGCGTGGCTGGAATGGGTGATTGATGCCCTGGCGTCACGCTCGCTGTCGGTGCCCAAGCGGAA
>CAZKGY010000307.1:0-2163 GCA_964552305.1 uncultured Comamonadaceae bacterium | reverse complement strand
AACCGACGCCACCTCAGGATCAAGATTCTACAAGTGCTTTTTGGGTACTACCAAGACGAGAACCTCGACGCCGCCAAGGCGCGCAAAGCCCTCGAACACAGCACCGAAAAGATGAGGGAGTTGTACCTCCTCTTGCTCGACATGATTGCGTCCATGCAGGGGTTGGCCATTGACCGAATTGAGGCGGGCTACAAGAAGCAACTCCCCAGCCAAGAGGATTTGCACCCCAACACCAAATTTGTCACCAACAAGCCGCTTCGCGCCTTGAGCAACAGCCAAACGTTGCGCAAGGCATGTGAAACCCATGGCGTGGGATGGGGCAACCGCCAAGAATTGCTTCGGGCCATTTTCAAGGGACTGCTGGAACACGAAGAGTACCGCGAGTACATGGATTCGGAGGAGCGCGGGTTCCAATTTGAACGCGAAAGCCTTGTTCGCATGTTCCGGAAGCACATGGTGAACGTGGAACGCTTCCAAGACATGCTCGAAGAAGAGAGCATCTTCTGGGTGGACGACCTGGATTTGGCAGCGAGCATGGTCATCAAGACGATCAAAACCATCAAGGAAGGCGACGAAGACGTCGAGCTGCTTCCGCTTTGGCGCGACGACGACGACGACAAGGACTTCATGGAGGTCTTGTTCACCAAAACGCTTGCGCTCGGAGAAGACAGCGAGGCCATGATTCAAGAAGGCGCCCAAAACTGGGAACTTGAGCGAATCGCCACCACCGACCGCATCCTGATGAAGATGGCGCTCGCAGAGGCCCAAAGCTTCGAATCCATCCCCTTGAAGGTGACGCTGAACGAATACATCGAGCTCAGCAAGTACTACAGCACCCCGAAAAGCCACGGATTCATCAACGGCATTTTGGACCAGCTCTTCACCAAGCTCAAGGACGCCGGAACCATCAAAAAAGTGGGACGTGGCCTCATTGAATGACGTCCTGAAACACTCGTTGGCCTTGGTACTCGGGGTGGCCGCCCTCGTGGGATGCCAGGAAGGCAACACGCCGAGCACAGACCTTGTCTTCAACCCCGCCACCGCCTCCGGTGACGGAATGGATGTTGCAAGCCGTCCTGTGCTGTCTTTTGGGGACACCCTTTGGGAATTTGGCACCGTTTCTTCGGGACGCACCCTGGGTCACACCTTCCACTTCGTGAACGAGGGGCCTGGTCCTGCGGTCATTGCCGACGTGAGCACCTCCTGTGGATGCACCGTGCTCAAGACCTGGCCTCGGGAAACCCTGCAGCCAGGGGAGCACGGCGACATCGAAGTGCTTTTTGACACCCACGACAAGTCCGGCCCCCAAGACAAGGTCATCTCCGTGGTGGGGAACACGGAACCCAGCGTCATTCGCCTGCACCTCGTCGGCGAAGTGGTTGCCCCGAATTGAGCGGAAGGTTTTCTTCGCTTGCGGGTTATTTTGCGGCATGATTTTCAACGTCCTTCTCCAAGCCGCGGCTGGCGGCGGTGGCATGTCCACCCTCGTGATGCTCGCAGGCATGTTTGCCATCATGTACCTCTTCATGATCCGTCCCCAAATGAAGCGGCAAAAAGAAGCCAAGGCTTTCCGTGAGGCGGTCAAAAAAGGCGACCAAGTCGTGACCATTGGCGGGTTGCACGGGAAGGTGACGTCCGTCAGCGAAAAAACGGTGGTCTTGGAATTGGAATCCGGCAAGGCTCGGGTGGACAAAACCGCCTTGTCCCCTTCCGGATCCGCGGAAACCCAAGAACTGGAAGCCCAGGCTCGATGAACGGCGGGACAAGCCGGATGCCCCTGTGGGTGGCCCTCCTTCCTGTGGTGTTGCTCGTGGCCTTGCTGGCTGCAGACGTGCTGTGGTTCGGCGAAGACAGCTCGTACGGCGCGAACCAAATGGCCCTGCTCTTGGCGGCCCTCGTCGCTGGAACCCTGGGGCACTGGCGAGGCACCGCTTGGACAAGCATCAAAGACGCCATTGCGTCGAGCATTGGCACCGCGACCGAAGCGCTGCTCATCCTCTTGTTGATTGGGGCACTCTCTGGCACGTGGCTGATGGCAGGAATCATTCCTGCGTTCATCCATTATGGACTCATGGTCCTGCAGCCTGGCATCTTCTTGTTTGCGGCATGCATTGTGTGCGCCGTGCTCTCCTTGGCGACCGGATCGTCATGGGGCACCGTTGG
>CAZKGY010000306.1:0-2163 GCA_964552305.1 uncultured Comamonadaceae bacterium | reverse complement strand
ACAAGCGATGGGGAGGCCTGTATCAAGAAGGCCAACAGTTCCTTCACGTGAATCGAGGCTTCGGCGTCTTGGGATTCCCCGGCAGGGTGGGGATGCCCCCGGAAATCACCCTGCTGACATTGGAGCGTGGCCCGCTCAACGCCTAACTTCATCCCCGCAAACGAAAAACATGTCTGAAGACAAGAAGGTCATTTTTAGCATGGTTCGGGTGAACAAAACCACCCCCACCGGCAAGCACATTTTGAAAGACATCTACCTGTCCTTTTTCTACGGCGCCAAAATTGGCATCATTGGAAACAACGGCGCAGGAAAATCCACCGTGATGAAAATTATCGCGGGCTTGGACGAAGCGTACCAAGGAGAGGTGGTTTGGTCTGACGGTTACTCCGTGGGGTACCTGTCGCAGGAACCGCAACTGGATGAATCCAAGACGGTCAGGCAGATCGTTGAAGAGGGAACGCAGGAAATTGTGGATGTGTTGAAGGAATACGAGGAGATCAACATGAAATTCATGGATGAGGAGATCCTCAACGATCCCGACAAAATGCAAAAGCTCATGGACCGCCAGGCGCAGGTTCAAGACCGCATCGATGCCTTGGATGCATGGGAATTGGACACCAAACTGAGCATCGCCATGGATGCGTTGCGTTGTCCCCCTGACGACCAGCCCATCTCGGAGCTCAGCGGTGGCGAGCGCCGCCGGGTTGCCTTGTGCCGTTTGCTGCTCCAACAGCCTGACGTGCTGCTGTTGGACGAGCCGACCAACCACTTGGATGCCGAGTCCATTGATTGGTTGGAGCAGCACTTGGAACAATACAAAGGCACGGTGCTGTGCGTGACCCACGACCGCTACTTTTTGGACAACGTGGCAGGATGGATCCTTGAATTGGATCGAGGGGAGGGCATTCCTTACGAAGGCAATTACGCCTCATGGTTGGAGCAGAAGAGCAAGCGTTTGGCCCAAGAGGAGAAGCAAGAAAGCAAGCGCAAGAAGGAACTTGATCGAGAACTGGATTGGATTCGTCAAAGCCCCAAAGGCAGGAGGGCGAAAAACAAAGCCAGGATCAACAACTACGAAAGCATGCTTTCGGAAGGGACCAAGGAAAAGGATGCAAGGCTTCAAATCCCGATCCCCAACGGCCCGCGTTTGGGGAACAAAGTCATCGAGGCGAGTGGCTTGAACAAGGGGTTCGGCGAGAAATTGCTTGTGGAGAACTTGTCTTTCCAACTTCCACCCGCAGGCATTGTGGGCATCGTGGGGCCCAACGGCGCGGGCAAGACGACGCTGTTCCGAATGGTCATGGGCGAAGAGTCTCCGGACAAAGGAAGCATTGAGGTGGGAGAAACCGTCAAGATTGGTTACGTCGACCAGAGGCACCAGGACATCGACCCCAACAAAACGGTTTGGGAGGTGGTCTCCGGGGGCAACGAACAAATTGAAATTGGAGGTCAGCTGTTCAACAGCCGGGCATACGTGAGCAAATTCAACTTCAACGGATCCGACCAACAAAAGAAATGTGGCGTGTTGTCTGGGGGGGAGCGCAATCGCTTGCATTTGGCGATGACCCTGAAGACCGAGGCCAACGTGTTGTTGTTGGACGAGCCCACGAACGACATCGACGTCAACACGTTGCGCGCGCTGGAGGAAGGCATCGAGGGATTTGCGGGTTGCGCAGTGGTCATCAGCCACGACCGCTACTTCCTTGACCGCATCTGCACCCACATCCTCGCGTTTGAGGGAGACAGCCAAGCGTATTGGTTCGAAGGGACGTACAGCGAGTACGAAGAAAACAGGAAGAAGCGACTTGGTGACGAAGGCCCCAAGCGCATCAAATACAGGAAACTGGTCCGCGGATGACCTTGGGTCGTCCGTACGTAGGACGTTTTGCGCCTTCGCCCACGGGCAGGTTGCACTTGGGGTCGATGGCCACGGCCGTTGCGAGTTGCCTCGATGCGAGGGCGCACCAGGGCCAATGGCTGGTACGCATTGAAGATTTGGATCCGCCACGGGAAGTCCCAGGGGCGGCCAAAGACATTCTCGACACGCTTGAGGCTTTTGGGTTGCGTTGGGATGGAGACGTGTTGTTTCAAAGCGATCGACATGACGCGTACCAAGAAGCGTTGAATCTCCTTCTTGCCCATGGCCGGGCCTTCGGTTGCGTG
>CAZKGY010000305.1:0-2177 GCA_964552305.1 uncultured Comamonadaceae bacterium | reverse complement strand
TCAAGGCACTTGCCGGGGTGGTCTTACACGCCCATCGACCAAGCCATCGCGGTCACTGCTGAGGCTTTTTTGAGGGAAAAGGACGCTTCTTGTTAGGGCGCCGTCGCACGGAAGGGTCCGTGTCGTAGTCGTTTTCCAAGGCGCGAAGGGCGTCCACCACGTCTTCCAACACACCTTCCATCAATTCCGGGTGGCTCCACCACCACGTGTGGCTTTCTTCAAACCGGCTTGCGGACACCCCGGTGCGATGCCACACGTCGTTGTATGCGTCAGAGAGCCGTTGGTTTTCGTCGTCGTTGCGGAATGCGCGCTGGTTGCCTGCGGCTTCGACCAACTGCACTTCCGCCAGCACCATCACGAAGCTGTCTTTGGGCAACACGCCCTCAGGCCTGACGACGTCTGCGCCCCCTCCACAACCGGCCGCGACCAGCGCCAAACCGACGAGGAGCTTACCGATTGAACGTGAGCCTGCGTCCCGCATGGTTGCCGTGGGTGGTGAGGATGTTGCTGCCGTCCCAAACCTGGGTGCCGTTGACCCATGTGCCGCGGACCCGCGATTTGAAGGTGTGGCCGGTGAAGGGCGACCATCCGCATTTGGACATGATGTTGCTCCCTTTGATGGTCCAAGGGTCGTTGGGATGCACAAGGACGATGTCTGCCTTTTGGCCAGGGCGCAAGAACCCACGGTCCGTCATGCGAAACAGCCGGGCAACGCGGTGGGCCATGAGGTCGGCCACCTTTTCAATAGGCAACAAGCCTTCATGGACCAAATCCACCATGGCCATGAGTGCGTGCTGCACCAACGGCCCCCCTGAGGGTGCCTGGAAGTAGCTGTTGTTTTTCTCTTCCTTCGTGTGTGGCGCGTGGTCGGTGGCAACGACGTCGATGCGTCCGTCGAGGATGGCCGCGCGAATCGCTTCGCGGTCGTCGGCCGTCTTGACTGCAGGGTTCCATTTGATGAAGGTTCCCTTGCGCTCGTAGTCGGCGTCGGTGAACCACAAATGGTGGATGCATGCCTCTGCCGTGATGCGTTTTTCCTCCAGCGGGAGGTCGTTGCGAAACAGCGACAATTCTTTGGCGGTGCTGATGTGAAGGATGTGCAGCTGGGTCCCGAGCTTGGTGGCCAGCTCCACGGCGCGTGAGGAACTGCGGTAGCAGGCTTCGGCGCTGCGAATGATGGGGTGTTGGGCAATGGGCACGGCATGGCCAAACTTGGCCTTGGCCGCCGCTGCGTTCGCCCGAACCGTCGCCTCGTCTTCGCAGTGGGTCGCCACCAGGGTGGGTGCCTCTTTGAAGATTCCTTCGAGCACTGCCGATTCATCCACGAGCATGTCCCCTGTCGAAGAACCCATGAACACCTTGATGCCACAGACTTGCGTTGGGTCCGTTTTCAAGACCTCGTCCAAGTTGTGGTTGCTGGCTCCCATGAAAAAGCTGTAGTTCACGGGGCTGACTTCCGCAGCACGGTCGTACTTGTCTTGCAACAAGCTTTGCGTCAAGGACTGAGGCACGGTGTTGGGCATCTCCATGAACGAGGTGATGCCTCCTGCTGCGGCTGCGGCAGCTTCGGTGGCGATCTCCGCCTTGTGGGTCAAGCCAGGCTCGCGGAAATGCACTTGGTCGTCAATGCAACCGGGCATCACCCAAAGCCCTTCGCAATCCATGACCTGGGCGCCTTGGGTTAGTGCCCGAATCTCTGGGTCGTCCGATTCGGGAAGGTTGACGCCCTTGGCCCGAATGGTGTCGCCCACCACGAGCAGGTCCTCGACCTTGACTTGGCCGTCGGTCACGACGTGGCCTCGTTGAAACAGGGTGGTGTTGCTCATCGCTTGGGAGGGAAGAAGATTCGTTGAAACCGCATGCTGATGACGCCGAGCAGCGCCTCGCGGAAGATGTTCATGCTCATTTTGGAGGTGCCCAATTCGCGATCCACGAAGGTGATCGGCACTTCCTTGACCCGGTAGCCGTTGCGCTTGGTTCGGAGTTTCATTTCAATTTGGAAGGCATACCCCACAAACTGCACGGCGTTCAGGTTGATGGCTTCCAGGGTTTCGCGGCGGTAGCACACGAAGCCTGCCGTGCAGTCGCGCACCCCCAACCCCAATATGACATTGACGTAGATCGAGGCGCCATAGCTCAGCAGGACGCGGTTCCATGGCCAGTTGGCCACGCCGCCG
>CAZKGY010000304.1:0-2178 GCA_964552305.1 uncultured Comamonadaceae bacterium | reverse complement strand
GACAAACGCATCAACGGGGAGAATTGACCCATGATCGGGCAGTACGCCCACGGCAACGAGCCAAGCCACCACGTGTCGTACCTCGCCGCTTACGCAGGACAGCCCGGCTCGAATGCAGAACGCGTGCGCAACATTTGCGACTCGTTTTATTCAAACACCCCAGACGGCCTTTGTGGCAACGAAGACTGTGGCCAAATGAGCGCTTGGTACGTGTGGTCTGCCTTGGGAATGTACCCCGTCACCCCTGCCTCGGGCGAGTTGGTGCTTGGAACCCCTCGCTTCAAACGAACCGTGGTCACCCCTGCCCAAGGTGGAGCATCGACGGAAATCCGCGCCCGAGGCCTGAATGACCGTGCCATCTACCCCACCGGGATTCGCTGGCATGGCGCCGATGGGGCGTCCAGCCCTGTGATGAAGCGCGCCTTTGTCGACGTGGCTTGGTTGCGTCAAGGGGGCATGATGGAGCTGCTGATGGCGTCAAAGCCGGATGCCATGTTTGGGCGAGACGAAAGCGACAGGCCCCATTCCACCTGGGACGCACCAGGCTTTGTGGCTGTCCCTTCCTTCCACGCCCCCAGGACGTTTCAATCGGACAGTGCGTCATGGCGTTTGTCCCATTTGGACCCCTCCGTCCAACTGGAGTGCAGCCTTGATGAAGGGGCTCACTGGTTCCGGTGCCAAGGCACCCAGTGGACTGAAGAAACCGTGTCGCTCCTCGCGCGAGCCATCGTGGACGGCGACACCTCACGCACAGTGCGGCATCGCATCCTTCACGTCGACCACGATTGGACACTCACCCTCGAAAATTTGCCCGACAACCAATACATGGCTGGAGGCTTGACGGCCCTGATCGATGGCATTGATGGCGGCAACGACTTCCGCACGGGCGAGTGGCAAGGTTACTGGGGCACGGACATGGTCGCACGGATTGACTTGGGTGCCGTGGAAGAGGTGACGTCCATTTCGTTGGGGGCGTTGCAAGACATCAAACCCTGGATTTGGATGCCTGAACGCGTGACATTTTCTGCTTCCAAGGACGGAAACGACTACGACGTTTTCGACGTGCAGCGCGCCACCACAGACGTCAAAGACAGGGTGGTTCAAGTGGAGCGATTTCGCACGGATCGACCGATTGCGACGAGGTACTTGGAGGTGAAAGCCGAGGCACATGGGCCCATCCCCGAGTGGCATTTGGGCAGAGGCAACGACCGTTGGATGTTTTTGGACGAAATTCACGTGGAACTCAAGCCTTGACATGGCCCACGACTCGGAACACCGCAACCCTTTCCTCGACTCTGGCCTGGCCAGCACCACCATGCATCCCCTCGGTCTCGAGGTGGAGCGTGCCGAGGGCGCGTGGCTTCAGCTGACAGATGGCCGGCGCATCATGGATGCAATCAGCGGCATCGGGGTGTCCAACTTTGGACACCAAGAACCCACCATCCACGACCGGCTGCGCAAGCAGCTTGATGCACACCTGCACACCATGGTGTACGGCGAAATGGTTCAATCGGTGCAGCAACGCGCCGGGGCCCTTCTGTTGGACACCATGCCTTCCGCGCTGGATTGTGTGTATTTTGTCAATTCAGGGGCGGAGGCGGTGGATGCCGCACTGAAATTGGCCAAACGAACCACGGGTCGAAGCAGGCTCCTCGCCGTCCAAGGTGGGTACCATGGCAACACCCACGGGGCGCTGTCGGTGTCTTCCAACGAATCGCGCAAGTCCGCCTACCGTCCCCTGCTTCCCGACGTGGAATTCTTGGGATGGAACGACCCCAAAGACGTCTCACGCATCGACGACACGGTGGCCTGCATCATCGTGGAAACGGTGCAAGGCGATGCGGGCATTCGAATCCCGGACGCATCATGGTTGCAAGCCTTGCGACGTCGATGCGACGAGGTCGGCGCCCTGTTGGTGCTGGATGAGATTCAATGCGGGATGGGACGCACCGGCACGCCGTGGGCCTTCCTTCAATTTGACGTGGTGCCGGACATGGTCTGCATGGGCAAGGCACTGGGTGGCGGCATGCCTGTTGGTGCCCTTGTGGCTTCCAAACAAGCCATGAGTCAGTTCGCCCAAAACCCGTCGCTTGGGCACATCACGACCTTCGGCGGACATCCCCTGGTGTGCGCAGGCGTTGAAGGTGCGTTGACCTGCATGAATGCCTTGGATTGGGC
>CAZKGY010000303.1:0-2182 GCA_964552305.1 uncultured Comamonadaceae bacterium | reverse complement strand
GCCGAGGACCACGCGCACGCTCCCGTCGTTCTGAGGCTCCAACGTCACCCCTTCGTGGTGGATGGCGATCGCTCCCGGATCGGCCCCGGGCTGCACCAGCCAGTCCTCCTTCCACCCCGGCCCAGGCATGGCGTCGCGGTCTCCCGGCGAACGTGGCCCCACCCGCAAATCGATGCCCGGGTAGACGTCCTTCACCTTGAACCTGATGGCGGGCACGAGGCCCTCGGCCCACGTCGACGGGTCTGAGCCTTTGTAGATGTTCACGCGGTGGCTGGCTTCGGTCAAGACCTCTCGCTCCGGGTCAGGGTGGGCCCCTTCCCATGTCGTGCGCCACGCGTGGCTCGTCAGCGACCCTGAAGGCGCGACACCGTCCCCAAATCCGTGGGCCCAAAGCTCCTCGTACCCCTCTCCGGCCACCCAGACGTTCATCCCGTCACGCTCCAGCCACGTCACGCCCCCGGCCCACTCCGTGCGCATCGTGGCAGGAACGTCCCATTGGCCTTGGTTCTCCAGCCAATGCATGCCCTGCCCGTTCGCCGTCAGGCAACAAGCCATCCAGGCGCCCAACGCCATGAGCGTCAACTGAGAAGGAAAGTTGGTGGGCCTCACGTTTCGAAAGTAGTCAACGTCACGGAGCCAAGACGAACGCGCAGGAGCCCGCGTTGCTTGCGCCGTCACAAAAAGCCTCAACTGAGCTCGTCGCTCAACAGGCGCATTTCGATGCTTGGCGACATCTTTTCATGCAGGATGCGGTACACCGATTCCGCGATCGGAATGTCCACCTCGTACTTCTGGTTCAAGGCGTGGATGCCCTGAGAACCGGTGAAGCCCTCCGCCACCATGTCCATCTCAAGGATTGCCGAATTCACCGTGTAGCCCTTGCCGATCATCGTGCCGAGGGTGCGGTTTCGGCTGTGCGGGCTGTACGCGGTCACGAGCAAATCGCCCAAGTAAGGACTGCCCTTCACGTCGCGGTCGATTTGGTGGACGGCGGCGAGGAACCGCTTCATCTCCTGGCTGGCGTTGCTAACGAGGACGCTGATGAAGTTGTCGCCGTAGCCGAGGCCGTGCGCGATGCCCGCGGCAATGGCGTAGACGTTCTTCAGGACGGCGGCGAGCTCGGCACCGAAGACGTCGTCGCTGGTTTGGACCCGAATGAACCGCGTTTCCAACCGCTCGGCCAGCCATTCCGCGTGGGATTCGGTGGGGCAGGCAACCGTCAGGTAACTGAGCTTTTCCCGGGCCACCTCTTCGGCGTGGCACGGACCGCAGACGATGCCGATGTTCTCGTACGGCGTGCCGAAGGACTTGTGCAGGTAGCGCGCAGGGATGCTGTCGTACTCCGACACCATGCCTTTGATCGCCGAAAACAGGACCTTCTTGTCCATGCTCTGGATGCCCCGTTCGCGAAACACGCTGTCCAAATGAAGGCTCGGAATCACCACAATCAGCACGTCGCACGCATCCACCACGGATTGCATGTCGGTGGTCACGCGCAACTTTTCCTTGGGAAAGCTGATGCTTTGGATGTACCTCGGGTTGTGGCCGTAGGTCATCAGCTCGTCGACCGTCTCTTGGCTGCGCACCCACCAGTGAAGGGTGTCGACGTTGTGGCAGAGCATCTTGGCGATGGCTGTGGCCCAACTTCCGCTACCGAGGATTCCAACGGTCATGGCCGCAAAGGTAATGGGGAGAGAAGCTTGGGTGCCATGAAGGTGAGGCGTACCTTCGCGCGCGTCCATTTGAACCTACCGACATGAGCGACGACGGATTGAAGAAAATCATCAGCCACGCCAAGGAATACGGATTCGTTTTCCCAAGCAGCGAAATCTACGACGGCCTGAGCGCCGCCTACGACTACGGCCAACTCGGCAGCGAGCTGAAGAACAACATCAAGCAATACTGGTGGACGGCGATGGTCCGCATGAACGAGAACATCGTCGGCATCGACGCGGCGATCTTCATGCACCCCACCACGTGGAAGGCTTCCGGCCACGTGGACGCCTTCAACGACCCGCTCATCGACAACAAGGACAGCAAAAAGCGCTACCGCGCAGACGTCTTGATCGAGGACCACATCGCGAAGATTGAGGCCAAAATCAACAAGGACGTCGCCAAGGCCCTCAAGCGCTTTGGGGACGACTTCGACGAGGCCCAATTCCGCAGCACCAACCCCCAAGTC
>CAZKGY010000302.1:0-2193 GCA_964552305.1 uncultured Comamonadaceae bacterium | reverse complement strand
TGGGGTTGGAGCGCATCGGCCTCTGGACCGTTGCCGCAGCTTCCCTCGGAGGGGTAGCAGTCGTCGATGGCTCCCCCGGGCCAGCCGCACCAGTGGGTGTGGTTGGAACCGAAGTTGTGTCCCAACTCGTGGGAGACCACGTCCAGGTTCCAGGAATAGCTGTTGATGTTGGTGCTCGTGCTTCCTGACATGGCTGCGCTGAACCCGTAGGCGAATGAGCTGCAGTTCACGTCGAGGTAGGCGATGCCTCCTGTTCCGGTGTTCCCTCGGCGGCTCATCAAGTGGGTCACGTCCCGTTGGACCGCGTCCAAACTTGCCGTGGATTCCCAGGTGAAGCGGAAGTTGTCAAGCATGTCGCCTGCGTCGTTCACGAAGCTCGCCATGGGGTCCGTGGTCTGCCAGATGTGCACGTAGCTCGCCTGCAACAACCATTGCCCATTCAGTTCCTGCGTGTAAATCGCTTCGACACCGGCCATTTGTGCGAGGGCCCAATCCGTGGCGTTGGCCATGTTGTTGCCAAACTGCCCAAACGTGAAGTTGTCAATGTCCACGGCGACTTCCACGCATCCTCCATTGTTGGCGCGTTGCCCCAGTGCTTCCTTGCGTTCCACCTCACGTTCTTCCACGGCGCATTCGAATGGGGTCAAATCCTGGCGTTGGTTGAAATCCATCACCGCGTAGAGTGTCCTGTCAATTTGGGCCAAATCGTACTGCTGTCCGTCGTGGTGAAAGCTTCCCATGACATGGTCGGCCATGAGCGCGAGGGTTCCTACCACATCCTCGCCCAAACGGAGTTTGAACGTCTGGAGCCTGGGGATGTATGCTTCTTCCACCAACCCCTTGTCTCCGGTCAAACCCACAGTCAGCTCGGCAGGATGCACGAAAAACCGCTCGGCTTGGAAATTCAATTCGTTTGAACCTGCCGTGGCACGTCCTTCGGGCAGGGGGAGGGTCAAGGCGAATCGATCTGCATCGTTGTTTCTTAGCGCATGAAAGGCTTCAAGGTCAAGCGTCAGTGCAGTTCCGTATTCGACGCCTTTCAGCGCCTCTTGCATCCTTGGCATGCCCATGACACCAGCAGGCTCATGGAACAGCGAACCCGACCAAGAATTCGTGCGTTGAGCTTGAACTGGGTTCGCAGGCGCAAGGAGGCACAGCAGGACTGCAACGAAGAGGCATGGTCGATTCATGGCGCAAAGGATTCGGACAGGTTCAACAGGGTTACCTGAAAGAAAAACGTTTGGTTCATTCATGGGTTGCTTCATGTTATGTCACTAAGCATGAAACGACAAAGCCTCGTCATGGACAGGATCCACCAAATACCGCGAGGACCGCAAGGACATCCGCCACGGTGACTGCGTTGTCGCCGTCCACGTCGTATTCACAGCCTGCCCCCACGCACCCGAACTCAGAAAGGATGGCAAGCACATCGGCGACAGACACAGACCCATCTTGGTTCACATCTTCTGCACAAAACTGTGGTTCTTCCTCGTCCGGGTCGATGACGCCGTTGCAGTTGTTGTCGTTTCCTGCTCCGGTGCCAGGTGCCCCGGGGTACATGGTGCTGTTTGCATCGTTGCAATCGCCATCCAAGGTCACCGTTCCGGCGGGGACGACATTGCCACAGAAGTACATGGCAAAAAACTGGCCATAGCCATCGCCATCGCTGTCGTAGTAGGCGGCCGTGCCCAAGTCGCAGCTGCCGTCGTCGAGCGTCGCGGTCGCGTCGTAGTTGCAGGCTTCAGGGTTCATGCATCCTCCGAATTGGGGTTCGCCAGAACACACGCCATTCAGGGACACCACGATGTCGTAGTTCACGCCACCCGACGAAGTCCAGCCGTTAATCAAGTTGATGCTCCAATCGCCTTCCCCAGTCATCCCGAGGTTGGTGAAATCAATGGTGTGGGTGTAGGTGCCAGTGTTGGAGACATTCCAACCCGAGGGCCATGGAAACGATCCCAAGGAACATCCTGTCCCAACGTCGTACCCACCGATGCCCACGCACGACCCGTCCGGCGCGCCGATTTCCAGCAGCAAATCGCCGGCCCAACTGCCGTCTCCGGCCGTGTTGGTCCACACAAGGGTGACATCCACGGTCGTCAAGGTGCCTGTGGCCGTGGTGGCGTTCGCCGAGGAAGCGCTGGCGTCAAGCTCCGCGACATGGGCAATGTCGGTGATGCAATCGCAAGGGTA
>CAZKGY010000301.1:0-2194 GCA_964552305.1 uncultured Comamonadaceae bacterium | reverse complement strand
GCGTGTGGTGCAGGCCGGACCCTTTCCCTGGGCGGTGCTTGCGGCGAACGTCTTCGCCACGGCCCTTCTTGCTTGGTGCGCCGTGGCGGGCGCCGACCAATGGGGACGAACCTCCCCCATGTGGTTCTTCATGACCGTGGGGGTTTGTGGCGGATTCAGCACGTTTTCCACCTTTGCCTGGGACACCTTGCGCCTGTGGGAAAACGGTGGGTGGCCCCTGGCCGTCGCCAACGTGGCGGTGTCGGTGGTGGGTTGCGTCGCAGTGAGCTGGTGGGTGGCACGGGCGTACGCGTCCACTTGAGGCGTTGCCGAGGGCACGCAAGCGACCTATCTTCGGGCACCATGAAGCACGCGTTTTCCACCTGCGCCGCAGCCCTCTTGATAACGGGATGCTCCGTTCAAACAGAAGTCCAACTGGGCGGCAGTGAGCCCCACGACCCTCCCAAGCTCGTCGTCGGCATCACGGTGGATCAAATGCGTGCGGACTACCTCACGCGTTTTGGGGCTTGGTCGGACGCCGCGTCACCGGCCACCTTCGGCGAAGGTGGATTCAGGCGCATGGTGGAAGAAGGCTTTGCGTGCAGGGACCACCACTTCGGCTACGCGCCCACCTACACCGGCCCAGGTCACGCCTCCATCTACACCGGCACCACGCCCACCGTGCATGGCATCGTGGCCAACGATTGGTACGACCGCGACTCCGGGTCCAGCGTCTACTGCGCTTCGGACACCTCGGTGCGAGGCGTGCACGGCGGCGGCGTGGACGTCGACGGTTCGGTTCTGGGGTCTTCTGGCCAAATGTCTCCCCACCGCATGCTCTCCTCCACCCTCGGCGACGAGTTGAAAATGGCCACGGGCGGACAAGCCAAGGTGTATGGCGTAAGCATGAAAGACCGAGGGGCCATTTTGCCAGCGGGGCATGCCGCAGACGGGGCGTTTTGGTTCTACGGCAAGGATTTGGGTCACTTTGTCTCGAGCACACATTACGGGGACTCGCTTCCGGCATGGTTGGTGGAATTGAACGAATCAGGCCAGCCCGAGCGTTTGATGGCCCAAGGATGGGACCGACTTCGGGATGAAGCGGTTTACGGCCAATGCCTGCCCGACAACAATCCCCACGAAGGGCCTTTCAAAGGCGAGTTGCGCCCCACCTTCCCGTATGACCTCCAGGCTTTGCGAGACCAAAATGGTGGGTTTGACCTGCTCAAGGGCACGCCAGGAGGAAACACCCTCATCGTGGACTTTGCGCTGGCTGCCATTGCTGGCGAAGGGTTGGGCGAAGACGACGTCACCGATTTGCTCGCACTGAGCTTCAGCGCCACCGATTACGTGGGCCACCGCGTGGGTCCCCATGCCCAAGAGACCATGGACATGTACCTGCGGCTGGACATGGAACTGAAGCGCTTGTTCGATGCGTTGGACGAACAAGTGGGCCAAGGCCGATGGACCGCTTTCCTCTCCGCCGACCACGGCGGGGCCAACGTGCCGTCGCACGCCGCTTCGATGGGCCTCCCAACGGGATACTGGAAGCCCGGGAATTTGGTCGACAAGGTGGAAGAAGAACTGCAAGATCGCTGGGGCTTCACGCCTGCCGGAGTGCCCTGGATTTTGCGTCACAGCAACGACCAAATTTTCCTGAATCACCCATTGATTCACCAGAGGGGCCTCGATCGCGACGCCATGGCGCGTTTCGTGGCCGAGCGTTGCGCCACCGAACCGGGACTGAGCAAGGCGGTGGCAGCCTGCGACGCCCCGGCCATGGCAGCCAACGACCCCGTGGTGGCACGCTTGGTTCGCGGGCATCGTCCCGGACACTCCGGAGACGTCTTCCTGGTGCCACAACCCGGCTGGATCGACTACAGCCGCACAGGCACCACCCACGGCTCGGCGTTTCCGCAAGACACCCACGTCCCTGCCCTGTTTTTGGGCTCAGGCATCGCACACGGGGAAACGTACAAACGAACCTGCATCCGTGACATCGCCCCTACCATGGCCCAAATCATGCGCAGCCCTTACCCCAATGGCACCACGGGCAAACCCATTGCCGAAGCCATTCAGCCATGAGCCATGCACCCTCTGTCCTCGTCCGCGTGTGGCGAGATGTTCCCAAGCAACGCCTCCAGTTCGAGGCCCAATTCCCTGACACGGGCCAAGCTTGGAACCTGCAACTTCCGACGTGGAGACCCGGACGTTA
>CAZKGY010000300.1:0-2206 GCA_964552305.1 uncultured Comamonadaceae bacterium | reverse complement strand
GTTTGGCAAACGGGATCTGGCACGCAGAGCAACATGAACGTGAACGAGGTGGTGGCCAACCGTGCCCACGTCCTCGCTGGAGGGACGTTGGGACAGGGAGAACGCCCGGTCCACCCGAACGACGACGTCAACAAGAGCCAAAGCTCCAACGACACCTTCCCCACGGCCATGCATATCGCGGCGTACGAAGCCATTGTCAAGATCACCATCCCCGGGGTGGAGCGCCTTCGCGACTCACTTGCGGCCAAGGCAGAGGCCTTCAACGACGTGGTGAAAATTGGCCGGACGCACCTCATGGACGCCACCCCGCTCACCCTGGGCCAGGAATTCGGTGGCTACGTGGCCCAACTGGACTTTGGGTTGAAGGCCTTGCGAAACACCTTGGCCCACCTCGAGCAATTGGCGTTGGGGGGCACGGCGGTTGGCACCGGCATCAACACGCCCGAGGGGTACGACGTGCTCGTCGCCCAACACATCGCGGCTTCCACCGGGCACCCATTCGTCACGGCCGACAACAAGTTCGAGGCCTTGGCCGCGCACGACGCCATCGTGGAGAGTCACGGCGCGCTGAAGCAACTGGCGGTGTCGCTGAACAAGATCGCGAACGACGTCCGCATGATGGGATCGGGACCGCGTTCGGGCATCGGTGAGCTTTTGTTGCCGGCGAACGAGCCCGGATCGAGCATCATGCCAGGCAAGGTGAACCCCACGCAATGCGAAGCGATGACCATGGTTTGTGCCCAGGTGATGGGCAACGACGTGGCAGTCACCGTGGGAGGCACACAAGGCCATTACGAGTTGAACGTGTTCAAGCCCATGATGGCGAGGAACGTGCTTGAGTCTGCCCGCCTCATCGGGGATGCCTGCGTGTCCTTTGCGACGCACTGCATCGACGGCGTAGAAGCCAACAC
This sequence comes from uncultured Comamonadaceae bacterium, assembly GCA_964552305.1. Classification (GTDB taxonomy): domain Bacteria; phylum Bacteroidota; class Bacteroidia; order Flavobacteriales_D; family Sanyastnellaceae; genus UBA11663. The sequence goes on along the minus strand of CAZKGY010000300.1, from coordinate 1,295 downwards.
GGCACGCATCACAGAGCTCGTCGACAATAGCTTGATGCTGGTGACGGCCCTCAACACGAAAATTGGGTACTACAAGGCGGCAGAAATCGCGGGCAAGGCCCACGCCGAAGGCACCACGCTGAAGGCCGCCGCGTTGGCCACCGGCTACCTCACCGAAGAAGAGTACGACGCATGGGTCGTTCCAGGCGATATGGTGGGACGCCGTTGAGGCGTCGAGCCCGCATCAAACGAGTGGCTCGCCCTCGTCGCGCTTGAGCTCTCCCACAAGTTCCTTCACCCACTGTTCGTCGGCTGCAGGGCACACGAGCAGGGCGTGCGGCGTGTCGACCAGGATGTACCCGTCCAACCCTTTGATGGCCACGAGCTTCTCGGAAGTTTGAGGCGTGCCTACCACCAAGTTGTTGTTGGCATCCACCGCACGGAGTTTGACGTTGGCGTAGGCGTTGTTGGCGTCGTCTGCGCCGAGCTTTTCCTTCAGGCTGCCCCACGTGCCCAGGTCGCTCCAGCCGATGTCGCAAAGGACGACCTGCACGTTGGCCTCCTTTTCCATGATGCCGTAGTCAATGCTGATGTTTTCACAATTGCCGTAAACCGACTTGAGCGTGGTGGCATCGTCCAAATTGACGCCCTCAAACTCCGCAAGCATGTCCGGGAGGTGTTGCTCGAAAGCGCGATGGATGTTGTCCAGAGACCACACAAAAATGCCGCTGTTCCAACAAAATTCCCCTGAGGCGAGAAAGGCCTTGGCTGTCTCCAAGTTGGGCTTCTCCGTGAAGGTTTTCACGGGTCGAACCTCGGGAAACTCTGGGTTGAGGGGTTCTTCGTACTGGATGTAGCCGTACCCCGTGTCAGGCCTGGTGGGCTCGATGCCCAGGGTGACCAAGCTCTGCGAGTTCCTCGTCGTGTCCAGCGCTCGCTGGCAGACGGCCAAAAACCCCGCCTCGTCCAAAATGAGGTGGTCGGAGGGCGCCACCACCACGGCGGCGCGAGGATCTCGGGCGGCAATGACGGCGTTCGCGTAGGCGATGCAGGGAGCGGTGTTCCGCATGAAGGGCTCGCACAAGATGTTCGCCTCCGGCATGTCCGGCAGGTGTTCTGCGACTTGGTCCTTGTAACGGGCGTTCGTCACCACCAAGATGTGGTCGGCAGGCACCAGCTTCTCGAGCCGGTCAAACGTCATGCGAATCAGCGACTTGCCTGTGCCGAGGATGTCCAAGAACTGCTTGGGCTCGGCGGTTCGCGACATGGGCCAAAACCTCGAGCCGATGCCTCCCGCCATGATGACGGCGTAGGTG